>JALOPA010000516.1 GCA_025454125.1 Thermodesulfobacteriota bacterium | reverse complement strand
CAATGCTTTTCACGATAGCCAGCCCAAGACCGGTGCCTGCGATCATCCGGGTGTTGTCGTCCTTCACGCGATCAAAGCGCTCGCCGATCCTGCGCCGGTTTTCGCGGGAACTGCCGAAGCCCGTGTCCTTCACCGCGAGGTGCACCCAGCCCTTTTCAGCCCATGCAGAGACCGTCACCGTTCCGCCTTCCGGCGTGTACTTGACGGCGTTCGTCAGCAGATTGGCGATCACCTCCTCGATGGCCCTTTTGTTGGCCAGGATGGGAGGAAGTTCCGGAACAGACTCCAGGGTCAGCGTGATTTCCTTTACCTGGGCCCGGGTCTGGTGAAAAGCCACCTGTTCGCCGAGCAAAGACGCTACCTGGAGTTTCTCTTTCTCCAGCGTGATCAGGCCGGACTCGATTTTGGAAAGATCCAGGAGTTCTGCAGCAAGATCGGAGAGCCCCTTGATCTTTTCCGAAATCCTTCCCAAGAGCTCCTGCTGTTTTTCCGTCACCTCTCCGGCCAGTCGGTCCTGGATCACTTTGACCAGGGCGAGGACCGAATTCATAGGGCTTTTGATCTCGTGGGCCACCATGGAAACAAACTCCGATTTGATCTGGTCCATCTTTTTAAGAGCCGTAATGTCGTGGATCACGGTCACGGTCCCCAGGTTGCGGTGAAGCCTGTCCCTGAACGGCACGCATCGCACCGCCAGAACCGTCTCCCTGTTTTCAGCGAGAGCCCCCTGATCGAACTCCTCCGTCAGTTCCATGAACTGTTCTGGAGGCATGGAGAGGGCCTCGTCCATCATCTGGAGCAGTCGCTCGTTTTGGATCAGTTGCCCCACGGGTCTGCCGGTCTGGCTCTCCCCCCGGTGTCCGATCAGCTTGAGGAACGCCGGATTCGCCAGGGCCACCTGTTTCTCACCATCCGTGGCCATGACCCCGTCGGAGAGGTGGCTGATGAGAGTGCCCATGCGCGATTTCTCGTGGGCAATATCCTCGAGATTTCGAATGTACTCCACGGCCCGCCCGATCACCGCCCGAAGATCCTCGGGCGAAAAGGGTTTTGAAATGAAATCAAAGGCCCCCTTTTTCATGGCCTCCACGGCGTGCTCCAACGTGGCATAGCCTGTAATCACGATCACCAGCGTATCCGGGTGCTTTCCCTTCACATGATTCAGAAGATCGATACCCCGCATGCCGGGCATCATCAGGTCGAGCAGAATGATGTCGAAGTGTTCCTCCTCGATCTTCTTCAACCCTGCGTAACCGTTCTCCGCAAGGCCGACCTCGAATCCCCCCGAGGTCAGGATGCTGTGGCATCCGTCTCGGATTCGCTTTTCATCGTCCACAACCAGAACCCGGGTGCGGTACGCCGTTTGGGATTTTGTTTCGTCTTTCATGGCTGGATCGTCCTTTCGCCGGTCAAACCATCCGGCGCCAGTGATGCTTCAGGGCCCTCTTCCGGGACAAAAAGCGGCAGGTCAATGAGAAAGGTCGTGCCCTGAGGACCGGTTTCCTTGACCGAAATGTATCCCCCGCTTTCCTGGATGATGCCAAGGGAGGTGCTTAGCCCCAGTCCCGTGCCCTTTCCCGGTTCTTTGGTCGTGAAAAAAGGATCGAATATTTTGGGCAGGTTTTCCTCGGAGATGCCGCAGCCGGTATCGACCACCTCCAGGTAGACCCTCTTGTTCGGTTTGTCCCGGTACGTGCGAAAGGTCAGCACCCCCTCTCCATTCATGGCCGCGCAGGCATTCAGGATGAGATTGATGAGCACCTGAGCGAGTTGGTTTTTGTCGGCGTGAACCATCATCATCTCTTCGGACATCTCTTTGATGATCACGATGTTTCCGAAGAGCTTCTGGTCACGGATCAGGTTCAAGCTCTGATGAACCAGATCATTGAGAGGGATGATTTCTCGGGTCGTTGTGGATCGCCGGCTGTAAGCGAGCAGGTTTTTCACGATGCCCTTGCACCGATTGACGTCCTCCACGATATATCCGAGATGTTCCCTCAGGGGGTCTTCCTTGTCGATTTTCTCCAACGCGATGCTCGCATAGAGCAGGATTCCGGTCAGCGGGTTGTTCACTTCATGGGCCACCCCCGCCGCCAGCTGACCCAGGGAGGCCATTTTCTCGGACTGAGAGAGCTGGGCCTGGGTTTCTTTCAGCGCTTTTTCCACGGCGAGCCTGTACCGGAGATCGTTGTAAATGCCCATGGTGGCGACCTCCTTGCCCTGTTCGTAAATGATGGAGGCCGTCACCTCCACCGGGATCACCTCCCCTTTGACATTCAGAATATTGACCTTGGTGGGGGGGAGTTTGCCTTTTGCGCCCCTTTTTCCCTTCCGCATCTCCCGCATCAGTTCTCTGGCCTTGCCCGGGGGGTACAGATCGACCACACTTCTTTTTCCTTTCGCTTCTCTTACGGAAAATCCGAAGAGGTCTTCGGCCGCACGGTTCATGATCAGAATCGAGCCTTCCATGTCCGCGGCGATAATGGCGCTCGCCGAGCTCTGGATGACCTTTTCCAGAAATTCCCTGGTCTCTTCCAGCGCCCTCTCCAGGGTCTTGATCCGGGTCACGTCCCGCAGGCTCTCCATGATGTAAAGGATGCGGCCGTCATCATCCTTGATGGGAGAGAAGACCCGGTCTTCCCATGCCTTTTCTCCATTGCCGAGGGTAACCTCCCGGAGGATGGAATGCCCCTCGCCGATCGTCAGGACTCCGGGAAGGGGACAGAGATAAGCGGAGCAGGGTTCTTTGGAATGGTAGAAGATCTCGTGACACGTCTTGCCGACCACGTCCTCCATGGCGGCACCGAACTTGTCCAACAGTTTCTGGTTCGCCGTGACGATGGTTTTGTCCGGTCTGAGGATGAGGGTCGGAAAAGAAAGGGAATCGAAGACCCTGATCCTCCAATCCTCCACTTCAAGAGCCTTTCCGTTCATCGGTCCTCACCCGCGAATCTCTGGTTGTTTCGGACTGGGGGCCCGGGGAATTTCGAACACCTCTGAGAGGGCCGCCACGGCTGCCTCGGCTTTTCCCTCGGGCAGCACCAGGTAAATACAGGCCCCGGAGCACACCGCCGCCGTCATCTTGACCCTCCTCGCCGCCAATCCCTTCACCGCAGCGTCCAGGATGCCGTGACGGTCTCCGAAATGAGGGCCGTAGAAAAACACCATCTCCACCGGTACGCCGGACCGTGCCGATGCGTCCTGGCCCGCCAGGACCTCCTTCAGGCGGTCTTCAACGGCCCGGGCCCAGATCGCCGTGACGATGAGGCCGATCTCCAAAACCTCTCCCCGACGCAGTGAGAACACCAGGAAGAAATTGGCGCCCTCCTCTCCCAAACGGCAAAAGGCCTGCCCGAGGGACTCCATCTGCTCTTGCTTGACGAGGACCCTCAGCAGGGAAAGATCCGACATCGTCTCAAACCCATAGGTCT
>JALOPA010000515.1 GCA_025454125.1 Thermodesulfobacteriota bacterium | reverse complement strand
ACCGGCGGCTCCGGGGAGGTCAAGCCATGACGCCCGTCGTGATTGCAGGGGTCGCGATCCTCATGGCGCTCGGGGTGCCTCTGGCGGCGGTTGTCGGCGTTGCCGCGCTCCTTTGCGTCCTCTCCTTCACCAGCATACCGCCGCAGGCCCTGTTTCAACAGCTCTACCAGGGGTCGGAGTATGATCTGCTCCAGGCTGTGATCTTCTTTATCCTGGCCGGAAATATCATGACCCGGGGCAGCCTGGCCTCCAGGCTCATCAAAGTCGGACAAGCCCTGGTGGGAGGCTTCTCAGGGGGCCTTGCGATCACGGCTGTCCTTCTCTGCATGTTCTTTGCGGCCATCTCCGGTTCGTCCCCTGCAACGGTGGTGGCCATCGGGACCATCATGGTCCCGGCCCTGATCAAGAGCGGATATGACGAACGGTTTTCGGTGGGGCTCCTGACCTGCGCCGGCTCCCTGGGGGTCATGATCCCGCCGAGCATCCCCATGATCATCTGGGCCGTGGTGGTCGGGGTTTCCGTGACCAAGCAGTTCACGGCCGGATTTCTTCCAGGCATCCTGATCGGGTTGGCGCTGATGGCCTATTCCTACATCATGGCGAGGAAGCGTGGCTGGCGAGTTTCCAGGAAGATCTCGGTGCAGGAGGTGATCGAAGCCCTCAAACAGGGAGCGTGGGGCCTTTTCATGCCCTTTTTGGTCCTGGGGGGGATCTACTCGGGCGCTTTCACGGCGACGGAAGCCGCAGCCGTGGCTTTTGTCTATGCGCTCCTGGTGGAACTTTTCATTCACCGGGGCATTCGTGCCAAAGACCTGATGCCCATTTTCAAGGAGTCGGTTCTCACCTCGTCGATGCTCCTGTTCATCATCGCGAATGCAGCGGTTTTGTCCTACTATTTCAGCGTGGACCAGATCCCGGAGCGGGTGGCGGATTTTCTCGTTCGTTACATCGACAATCGGTTCATGTTTTTGCTCCTGGTGAACATCGCGCTTCTCATTATGGGCTGCTTCATGGATGTCGTCTCCGCGATGCTGGTGCTGGGACCCGTGTTCATGCCGTTGCTGCAGAGGTTTGAAATCGACTTCATCCACTTCGGGATCATCATGGTGCTCAATATTGAAATCGGCTTTTTGACCCCGCCGTTCGGGGTGAATCTTTTTGTGGCATCAGGCGTCACCGGCAAGGATGTGCTGGAGGTGGCGCGCTCGGTGGCGCCTTACTTGGTCATCATGCTGGCCATGCTGTTACTGATCACCTATGTTCCATGGATCTCTCTGGTGCTGACGCGGTTCGTTGAATAGGAATTTGATGGTTTACCGTTATGACCTCAAAGCCGTCACCCCGGCGGACGCCGGGGTCCAGAACGACTTGTTATTCCTGGATTCCGGCTTTCGCCGGAATGACTAAAAAACTTGGAGAACTTCTTGCGAAATTGTCGAATCTCAGGCAGGAAGGGAACGACAGAAGGAGTGATGTGATGATCAAGTTGTTGCTGAAAAAAGGCGATCTTCAGACCGACCTTCCTTCAAGCTGGGAAGTGAAGCACACGATCTTCAAGGAGGCGCAGACGGTTCGCGCCGGGCTCCAGGAGATGATGTCCGGGGCGCTTTCAAAACCGATAGGATCGCCCAGGCTCGAGGAACTCCTGAAGCCTTCGTCCAGAGTGGCGATTGTCGTGGACGACCTGACGCGCCACACGCCCATCAGCGATCTGCTTCCGGGACTCTTGAAGGTCATCGAGAGTGAGGGCGTTCCAAAAGGGAGCGTGACCATCGTGATAGGCACCGGCACTCACCGGCCCATGGATCCAAAGGAGATCGAAGCGAGGCTCGGGAAAGCAGTGGCCAGCGCTTACCGGGTGGAAAATCACGATGCGCGCTCCAAGGATCTTGTGGTCATGGGGGAGCTCCCGGGTTACGGGAAGATCGCCTTCAATGCCACGGTCATGAAGGCGGATGTGAAGGTCACGGTGGGGACCATCATCCCCCACGTGCACAACGGGTTCGGCGGCGGGCCTAAAAACATCATGCCGGCCGTCTGTAATTTCGACACGATTCGCAAGCATCACCTGAAGACTGCCCTTCATCAGCGTGCACGGGTCGGGGTCGCGGAGTCCAACCCCTTTTTGGACGACCTGACGGCGATCGCCCGTCTGGCGAAGGTAAATTTCTGCGTTCAGTGCCTCAACGATTCTTTCGGACAGGTCTATGACATCCTGGCCGGGGATGTGTTCGAGGTGTTCCGGGCCGGCATGGAGCGGCAGAGCCGGGCCCTGGGGGTTTCGGTGTCCGAGAAGACCGATGTCACCGTTGTTTCCGCCTTCCCTTATGACGAGGGCGTGCAGATCATGAAGTCCTTCATGCCCTCGGCCATGGTGACCAAAATCGGGGGGAGCATCTTCGTGGTCACCGAACTTGTGGAACCCCTGCCGGGGTTTTTTCTTGACAGCATTCGAAAGATCAAGGGAAAGGACGAGTGCGTCATCGATCCCGGTGCAGCGGAGAAATTGAGCCGCTGCGAGCCTTTGATCGAAGGCGCGGGGGTGGATTTCAACATGGCCCTCCTCCTCGTGCTGGCGGTGGCCAAGAAATTCAACCTGGTTCTCATCGGGCACGAGGTGTTGAAGGACCTGGCCAAGGCCATGGAGTGCAAGTGGTATCCGGACCTGAAAAGCGCCTTGCAGAAAGAGAGCAAGCAGGGCGAGAAGAAGACGGTGAGCGTGATTCCGGCAGGAGGGTACATTTTCCCGATCATCGAGGAACCCTTTGAGCTGCTTGGATAAGCCCTCGAAAAAGAAGCTCTTGGGTGTAATCAACGGCGTCCGTGAGCCCGTGGACTGGGGGGTGTAGTCTCTCAAGAGCCGCAACCATTTCTTCAGTGCTCGTAAGCGGCGCCGAAAAGTCAGTGGGTTGAGATGTAAGCCCTTTGGTACAGACCCTCCGATTGGCATGTGGGTCTGCGCCTCCTCTGGGGAAGGTTCGAAGGCAAGGGGGCGCTTAGCGGAAGGTCGCCATTTCCGGTTGCGAGCTCGCCAGAGACCACACCCCCCGTCCCCGGGCTCGAAGAGTACGGAAGTGCCGACTGACAACCGTAGTGAAGCAGTGAGGACAAAATGAAGAAACTCATGACAGGCAACGAAGCGGCGGCTCTTGCGGCCAAGATGGCCAAGCCCCAAGTCATCGCCGCTTATCCGATCACCCCTCAAACCAGCATCGCGGAAAAACTCGCCTCCTATGTGGCCGCTGGAGAGCTCAATTCCCGCTACATCAAGGTGGAGTCCGAGACGTCCGCCTTTGCGGCCTGCATCGGCGGATCGCTCTCCGGAGCCAGGGTGTTCACGGCGACCTCGTCTCAGGGGCTTGCCTTGATGCACGAACTCCTTCACTGGGCCTCAGGAGCGAGGCTCCCCATTCTGCTCGTAGACGTGAACCGA
>JALOPA010000514.1 GCA_025454125.1 Thermodesulfobacteriota bacterium | reverse complement strand
ACCGGTCCGCCCAAGGCCGCCGCCTATGACGACAAGGGCAAGCCAACCAAGGCGGCTGCCGGCTTCGCGAAAAAGCACGGGGTGTCCGTGGAAGAGCTCGGGCTTCTGGCCACGCCCAAAGGGGATTACCTGTTCGTGAAACGGAGCATCCCCGGACGGCCCACGGCCGAGGTTCTCTCAGAGGTCTTGCCCCGCCTCCTCGCAGACCTTCCGTGGCCCAAGTCCATGCGGTGGGGCAGCGAGGGATTCCCCTTTGTGCGACCGATCCATTGGATGGTGGCCCTTTACGACGGCTCGGTGGTGCCCTTTGAAGTGGCCGGAATCAAGAGCGGAAACGCCACCGCAGGGCACCGTTTCATGGCGCCCGGGATGGTGACCGTCACAGGGGTCGACGACTACCTTGCGAAACTCGAAAAACGCTCCGTCGTCCTGGATCACGAAGAACGGGCCAGGAGAGTGGAAGAGGCCGTTGCCAAGACGGCGGCGAGTGTTTCCGGGGTGGCGATCAAAGACGAGGAACTGGTCTCCACCGTGTCCAACATGGTCGAGTACCCTTCTGCGGTGTGCGGTTCCTTTGACAGGGCCTTTCTGGCCATCCCATCTCCGGTTCTCATCACGGCCATGAAGAAGCACCAGAAGTACTTCGCCCTTCAGGACGCACAGGGCCGGTTGATGCCCAACTTTGTGGCCATCAACAACACCGTGGCCAGGGACGAATCCGTGGTTCGGAAAGGCCATGAAAAAGTGTTGCGTGCGCGACTTTCGGACGCAAGTTTCTTCTTCAAGGAGGACCGCAAGAAGGCTCTGGAAGCGCGGCTTGAAGACCTCAAAGGAGTGATTTACCAGGCCCGGCTGGGGACCTCTTATGCAAAGGTTCAGCGCTTCACGGACCTCGCCGAGTTCCTGGCCGAAAAGGTCGCTCCGGCCAAGCGGGAGCTCGTCCGGCTGGCGGCGCGGCTGAGCAAGTGTGATCTGGTGACCCAGATGGTCACGGAGTTTCCCACCCTTCAAGGCGTGATGGGTATGGAGTATGCCCGTTTGGACGGCCATTCGGAAGAGGCCTGTCTTGCGGTTCACGAGCATTACCTTCCCGCCCGTGCCGGGGATGAGCTGCCCGGCTCGGAAACGGGGGCCATCGTCAGTGTGGCGGACCGGATGGACACGGTCGCCGGTTTTTTTGCGATCGGCATGGAGCCCACAGGCGCCGCAGACCCCTTTGCGTTGCGACGCCATGCCTTGGCGATCATTCGCATCCTGGAAAGCAGGGATTGGGATCTCTCTCTCACGGAAATTGTTTCACAGGCCCTGTCGATCCTGGCGAAGGAGATCTCTTTTGATGCGCCCTTGGTGCTTGGCAAGATTCTGGAGTTCTTCAGGGAGAGATACCGCCAGATGATGCTGCGCTCCGATTACGGCTACGGCCTCGTGGAGGCGGCCATTGCAGTGGAGTTCGACCGGATCAACCAGCTTCGTTCGAGGCTCGATCAGCTGCTGAAGTTCACGAAGGAATTTGCCGAGTTCGAATCCTTTGTGCTGACGTTCAAGCGGATCAGCAACATCTTGAAGAACCAGGAAGAGCCCATGGGGGTCACGCCTGCCCTGTTCAAGGCTCCCTGCGAGTCCAGGCTGTGGGAATCGTATCAGGGGGTGAAACATCCGATTGAGGGCCTCCTTGAAAACAAAAACACTTACGAAGCCCTCAAGCTCATGGCCACGCTCAAAGGCCCGGTCGACGAGTTCTTCAGCGGCGTAGAGATCCTGACCAAGGAGAGCGCGGAGCTCAAGAACAACAGGGTCGGAATGCTCCAGGAGCTCTCGAAGCTTTTCCTCAAGGTGGCCGACTTTTCGAAGTTCGCCATCTGAAAGAAGCGAAGAGCATGGAGCGGAGAGCAAGGAGCACGGAGCAGGGAGTAAAAACCACTCATTGAATGAATCCCTGTTTTTCGGCGCAAAGCTTTAGGCTCTTTGCTCTACGCTGTTGCCTCTTTGCCCTTTTCTCCTTGCTCTTTGCTCCATGCTCCCTGCTATTTGCCCGGCTTTTTGATCAGAATATAGAGCGCCCCCTCGTGCCGCATGTGGCCTGCGGCCAGCTCGGCGTACGGGCCGCTCCCCCAGAAAAGATCCGCTCTTCCCGGCCCTCTGATCGCCCCGCCCGTGTCCTGATTCATGACAAAGCGGGAGAAGCTCTCCCACCTAACGATCTCGCCCTTGTCGTTCACTTTGGGTTTCTGGGTCTTGATCCAGCCTATGGCTCCGGCCGGGAAAAGCCTCGAATCCAGCGCCACGGTTCTCCCCGGGGTGATGGGGACGTTGATGTTGCCGACCGGTGGGCTCTGTCCCAGATCACGGAAGAAGACGTAGGACGGATTGAAGTTCAGAACCTCTTCAACCTTCTCCGGCCTTTCCGCAAGCACCCGCCGGATCGACTGCATGGACATTTCTTCCCTGGTGAGTAACCCCTGTTCCATGAGATACCGGCCGATCGGGCGATAAGGGAGCCCGTTCTTTTCCGAGTACCCGACACGAGTATATTTGCCGTCTCCGAGATCCAGCCGGCCAGATCCCTGAACCTGGAGAAAGGCCACATCCACCGGGTCTTTGAGCCAGGCCAGTTCCAGTCCCCTCCCTTCCAGGGCCTTGCCCTGCGCGATCTGCTGCCTCGAGTAATAGGGAATCACGTTTTTCCCGTCGATCCGGGCCATGATGCTTTTTCCTTTGAACTCCTCGCTGAACAGAGACAGGTCGACCTTGATGAGGTCATCGGGTCTTCGGTAGATTGGATACTTGAAGGAAGCGTCCGGCCGCAACCTGCCTTCAAAGATCGGCTCAAAGTATCCGGTGAAGAGAAACTGTCCATCCCTGCCCGCGGCCTTGTAAACCAGGAACTCCTTTCTCAGTCTGTCGTTCAAGTCCTTCACACCCGAAGCGGTCTTGATCAGTTCTAGAAAAGCTGCCTGGCTCTCCATCACCTGTCGAGACGTGTACCGATGGGGACCGTAGACAAATTCGCGTTCCGGGCTCAGCTTGGTGAGATATTGGAGATTGCGTTCAAGAGCTTCCTGCAAGGAGTCCAGGTCCATATCGTCCTCGAAGGAGGGATAAAACCAGCGCTCAGGGATGAGCGCTTGCTCAGGCCCTTCAGCCTCTTTGATGACCGGAGGATGGCAGGCCGTGACAAAAGACAAGGCCATGACGGCGAACGCGATCAGGGTTTGTTTCTTGCAGGACATCCTCATGGACAGCTCCTTTCCCAAGGGAAATATGCTTGATTGTCTTAATCCGTCTGTCCTTTCGAAGGAGCGAAGCGACTGAGAAATCATTTGTCTGATTCTCCAAAGATTTCTCCCGGACTTTCATGATCCAGCCCAGCACGGGCAAGGCCGACAGGATTACGGGGTTTGGGGCATCATCCTATCTTTGATGATCCGGCCGTACAACCC
>JALOPA010000513.1 GCA_025454125.1 Thermodesulfobacteriota bacterium | reverse complement strand
ATGTCCGGTTATGTGACGGGCAGGGAGACGGTCTACCGGGGCCTGTATCAGGTTCAGGCCGGTGAGATCCTGTTCTGGAACCGTTCGGAGATGACCCTGATCCGTGACCGCTATTACCTTTTCTACCCCGGTCAAAGGAGAGAAGAGAAGGAGACCGATCTTATAGATGATTTGGAAGAAGTGACGAATGAGATTTTTAGGAGAGTCATCCAAAAGGCGAACGGCGCGACTGTGTGGATCCCTTTGAGCGGGGGGCTGGATTCCAGGCTCGTGGCCTGCAAACTGCACGAGCTCAAGTACGATCGCCTGAGGGCCTTTTCCTACGGACCCCCCGGGAATTATGAAATGAAGGCGGCCAAACATGTCGCCGAAACGCTGAAGATTCCCTGGGAGTTTATTCCCTCGAAAAGGAATTTCTACCGGAAATTCTTTCACTCCGAGACGCGGAAACAATACTGGGAATTCGCGGACGGGGTGTGCAGTCTCCCTTTTATGCAAGACCTCGATACACTGCTCGCCCTGAAGAAGGATGCAAAAATCGAGGAGGATGCGATCCTCATCAACGGGCAAAGTGGAGACTTCATAACAGGAAACCACATCCCCGCGTCTCTCATGGAAAGAAGCCCCTCGGTGGAAACCCTATGGAGGGCGGTGATCGAGAAACATTTTTCCCTGTGGCTCCATCTGAAAACAGAAGCGAACCTCCGCCGGGTAAAGGACAAAATCTTGACCTCGCTCTCCTTGAAACCGGAGGACCCGGTCTCAGACCGGGCCGTGCCTCTTTACGAGTGGTGGGAGTGGCAGGAAAGGCAATGCAAATATGTCGTTAATGGGCAGAGGAACTATGATTTCGTGAACCTGTCGTGGAGCCTTCCCCTCTGGGACGGCGCCTATCTTCGCTATTGGGCGGATATCCCGCCGGAACACCGCTACGCTCAGCGCTTATACAAGAGATACCTCGCCACGTACGACTACAAAGGGCTTTTCAAAGGATTTTCCCCGAAGCTCTGGAGGTGGCCGGGGTGGACGATTGCCTTTGTCCCGGCGGCCAGGATGGTTCACCTGCTTTTCGGGAAAGGAGCGGCGGAACAGTTCTATGAGAGGATGAAGTATTTCGGTCATTATCGACCCTATTTTGCTTCCTATGATTTCAGCACCTTCCGGTCCAAGGCACACCTGATTCGGAGCCACATTGCGCTGGATGTAGAAACCTGGCTGAAAGAAAACATAGGCACGGAAAAGATTTTGATGCCTGGAGAAGGAGGGACTGCGGAGATCGCTTGACTGTGATCCTCGCGCGACCGAATGCCCGAGCCCTCGAAAAGCGCGGAATCCCCTTGGGATGAAAGACCGAACAGCATCGGCTCAAGGCCGATTCGAACGCTTCACGTGGACATCGAAGGCGGATGGGGAGGCTCCTCCAGAAGCCTCTATGAATTACTGAGCCGGCTGGATCGGCGGCGGATCCAGCCTCTGGTCGCCCACCGGCAAATGGGGCCCATGGTCGAGCGATATCGGGAAATCGGTATCGAGACTTTCCACGTGCCGGAGATCGTCTCCTTCGCACCCAGGACCAGCAAGAGCGGGAGAATCTTTCTGGCCAAACTTCCTCAGTTCAGAAGCATCCCCAGATGCCTGAGAACGTTGAGCCGCATTGCCGAGGACCATGAGGTGAAGCTCGTTCATCTCAACCATGAGGGGCTCTTCATCCTGGCGCCGTCTCTTAAGAGGAAACTGAGGGTCCCTCTCCTCTGCCACAGTCGGATCTTAATTCAGCGCAACTTCTGGGGCCGCTGGCTCGTGAAGACGCTGGCCAACTGCGTGGACCACATGTTCTTCATCTCCTCCCAGGAGGAGGAACATTTCACAGCGCTTTTAAAGAAGCCCGGACCTCCGCGCAGCATTTTGTGGAACATCTCGTTTGAACCCCCCGGGAGGGAGCCGATGGGTCCTGTGCCGGAGGCCGTGTACCTGGGAAACATCGACTCCAGAAAAGGAACGGATCGTTTGATCGATATCGCCAAAGAACTCGAAGCACTCCAGGCCCCTCCCTTGAAGATTGCTGTCTACGGCGTCGCGCGCGAGGAAAAGGAAATGGAGGCGGCTATGCGAAAAGAGATCACCTCTTCGCGTCTGGAAAAGAGACTGGCCTTCATGGGATACATTGAAAAACCTCAAGGGATTCTGCCTCGGGCCTTTGCCCTGATCCGGCCTTCCAGGGTGAGCGATCCCTGGGGGAGAGATGTGATTGAGGCGACCACGTGCGGTGTTCCGGTGCTGGCCACCGGCACCTATCAGGGAGTGATCGAGCACGGGGTGAACGGTTTCCTGTTCGAGCCGTTTGACGCCAGGGCTATGGCCGAAACGCTGGTCGAACTGCTGAACGATCGGGATTTGTGGCAACAGCTTAGCAACGCCGGAATGGAAAAAGGCAGAGGGGTCTTCAGCGGGAGAGAACAGGTTCCTCTGGTCACCTCTGTCATCGAAGCCCTTGCCGTGCCCTCTGTTTTCCCTCCGAGGATCAGCCACCAATGATCCCTTGCTCTTCTCGCTACCCTTCGCCCTCTTCCGGACTGCGGGGTCTCGGGCTTAGCGCCGGAGGATAAAACACAACACCGCCAAATGTCCTGCGGCGAAATCCTGGGCACGGCCGCCGGTGATCCTCAGAAAAGAGGAAACAACACAAGACGGGTTCTTTATACCGTAAACCAGGAGCATTTAAAGAAGACTATGAAAAAGATCACATTCGGACTGATCGGTTGTGGGAGAATCGCCCAGAGACACGCTGAAGTAATCAAATCCATCAGCGAGGCAGAGGTTGGTGCTGTTTGCGATGTGGTGAAGGAGAGGGCGCGGTTGTTTGGGGAACGATACGGAGTGCCGTGGTACGTTTCGGCGGAAGAAATGCTTGATCAAGAAAAACTGGACGTCGCGAGCGTTCTGACGCCGAGCGGAAATCACTCCGAGGTGGTGCTTAGCATCGCGGACAAGGTTTCGAACATTGTGGTCGAGAAACCCATGGCGCTCAGACTCGACGACGCGGATGAGATGATCAGCACCTGTGATGTGAATCAGACAAGGCTGTTTGTGGTGAAGCAGAACCGATTCAACCTTCCGGTTCGCAAATTGAGAGAGGTCGTGGAGCAAGGGCGTTTCGGGAAATTCGTGCTCGGAACCGTGAGAGTGAGATGGACACGAACGCAGCACTACTACGATGAGGATCCCTGGAGAGGGACGTGGGCCATGGATGGCGGGGTCTTCGCAAATCAGGCCAGTCATCACATCGACCTGCTTGCCTGGATGATGGGGGAGGTCGAGAGCGTGATGGCCATGACCGCGACCCGCTTGGTGAACGTGGAGACGGAAGACACGGGGGTGGTCCTCCTCCGGTTCAAGAATGGCGCATTGGGAGTGATTGAGGCGACCACCGCCACCAGGCCGAAA
>JALOPA010000512.1 GCA_025454125.1 Thermodesulfobacteriota bacterium | reverse complement strand
TGACAAGCTCGGCAAGAGGAAGGGTAATGCCCAGGTTGAAAGCTGAAGATCTTAAGAAAATCAAGGAAAGAACACTGAGCGATCGAGCTCTCCGCGAGGGGGGCAACACGGTCAAGATTACGGTCCACATGGGCACGTGCGGGCTCGCGGCCGGAGCCAAAGAGGTCATGGAGGCTCTCACGGAAGAGCTGACCGCCTCAGGCAGAAAGGATATCCGGGTGGTGAACTCGGGCTGCATGGGCATGTGCAGCAGCGAACCCAACGTGACCGTGGAGATGCTCGGCAAAGAGGGCGTCCTCTACAAACACATGGACCGGAAAAAGATGCAGCAGGTCTTCAGAAATCACGTCATGCTGGGAGAGGTGCAAACCGACTTGGCCCTGGCTCTGGACAAGAAGCCCGCACCGAAACCCGAGGCCGCTCCTGAGAAGGTCCCGGCCATGGACGACATCCCCTTCTACTCCAAGCAGATGCTCATTGTGCTGAAGAACAGAGGCGTCATCGATCCGGAGAGCCTGGAGGAGTACATCGCCAGAGACGGGTATGTGGGTGCTGCCAAGGCTCTTCTGGAAATGACTCCGGAGCAGATCATCAAGGAGGTGAAGACCTCAGGCCTTCGCGGCCGTGGAGGCGCGGGATTCACCACAGGCCTGAAGTGGGAGTTCGCGAGCAAGTCTCCGGGGGATGTGAAGTTCGCCCTGTGTAATGCGGATGAAGGAGACCCCGGGGCCTTCATGGACCGGAGCGTCCTTGAAGCGGACCCGCACGCCGTGCTCGAAGGAATGGTCATTGCGGCCAAGGCCATAGGCGCGCACCAGGGCTACATTTACTGCAGGGCGGAGTATCCCCTTGCCGTGAAAAGGCTCAACCTCGCGATCCAGAAGGCCAAGGAAGCCGGTCTCCTCGGAAAAGACATTTTGGGCAGCGGCTTTGATTTTGACGTGGAGGTGTATCAGGGCGCAGGCGCTTTTGTGTGCGGCGAAGAAACGGCCCTCATGCGGTCCATCGAGGGGCAGAGGGGCATGCCCAGACCCAGGCCTCCTTTTCCTGCCCAGCAGGGGCTGTGGAAAAAACCCACGGTGCTCAACAACGTGGAGACCTACGCGAACGTTCCCCAGATCATCCAGAACGGCGGAGCCTGGTACGCCGGCATCGGCACGGCCACCAGCAAAGGCACCAAGGTCTTTGCCCTCACGGGCGCGGTGAAGAACATCGGCTTGGTTGAAGTGCCCATGGGCATCAGCCTGAGGGAAATCATTTTCGACATAGGCGGCGGAATCCCGAAGAAGAGGAAGTTCAAGGCCGTCCAACTGGGCGGACCCTCGGGAGGATGTGTTCCGGAAGCGTATCTGGACACCCCTGTGGACTACGAGTCCATCGCCAAGGTGGGAGCCATTATGGGGTCAGGCGGTATGATCGTCATGAACGATCAGACCTGCATGGTGGACATGGCCCGCTTCTTCATGGATTTCATCCAGGACGAGTCGTGCGGCAAGTGCACGCCCTGTCGTGAAGGGACCAGGAGGATGCTGGATCTCCTGGTGAAGATCACCCAGGGCCGCGGGGAGCCCGGGGATATCGCGCTGCTGGAAGAGCTGAGCGATATGATCAAAAGCAGCGCTCTGTGCGGTCTGGGCCAGACCGGGCCGAACCCGGTGCTCTCCACCCTGCAGTATTTCAGAGACGAGTACGAAGCCCACATTCACGAGAAGCGGTGTCCGGCCAAGCGCTGTGCCGCCCTGGTCCATTTTGAGGTGAACCCCGAGGTCTGCACCAAGTGTGGGATCTGCTTCAGGAACTGCCCTGCGGGCGCCATTCAGTGGAAGAAAAAGGAACCGGCGGTCATCACGAAAGACAAGTGCGTCAAGTGCCTGAGCTGCATCACCAACTGCCCGGCGGATGCGATTTCTTAGTGCCGGCCTGTAAAGGCCGTGTCGGATTTGGAAAGGGATAGCCATGGACGGGAAGAAAGAAATCAAGGTAGCCCTCACGCTGGCCGCAGTCCTGCTTCTGGTGGCCGTAGTCGGTTACGCCGCGTACCCGACGAAAACCCCTGAACCGCCGCTCCGGATCATGTTCAAGAACATCGCCGGGAATGTGCTCTTTGATCACCGGGAGCACACCTGGGACAAGGGGTATGGCATCAAGTGCACGGACTGCCATCATGACATTGACAAGGAAGGGCAAAAGCCTTCTCCCTGCGGGGAGTGCCACAAGACCGAGGAAGGGGAAGGCGAAGGGCCGCTGCGGTCGGATGCCTTTCACAAGCAGTGCAAGGGATGCCACGAGGACGGAGGCCAGGGTCCGGTGAATTGCTCGGCATGCCATGTGATGCTGTAGCAGGTTGCAGGTTGGTTGTTGCAGGTTGCGGGTTGTCCCTTCGCAAAACGATGTGTCCAAAAGAAGCAAGTGGGGTCCGCGCCACAACCAACAAGCAATTGGCCACGCGCAACGCGCCACATGCCACAAGCAACCGGCAACAAGCGACGCGCAGAGTGATTTTGGAACCGTGGTTCAGAGCGTTTTGGACTAGGCTGATGGGACCACAGGTGATAACCGTGAGAGGACCACGATGATCAAGAGACCTTTTTTTACAATCGCGAAACCAAAACTCAGGGGTTCCAGGGTCTGGGGGCTTCCCAAAGAAGTGTTGATGGAGATCCCCTTGCCGAAGAAAGCGATCTTCCTGGTGCGGGAACCTTTTCCGAAGGTGGAAGATCTGACGGTCGGTATCGGAGACCGCGTGCGGACAGGGCAAAAGATCCGGTTGACCAAGAACCGGGAAGGTTACTTCATCTCCTCGGTGACCGGAACGGTTTCCAGCATTTCCCCTCGCTCGGGCGCCATGGGCCAGGCGTTCACGGCCGTCTCCGTGAACGTGGCAGATGAGGATCAGCCGGATGAGGAGTTCGGCCGCGTGGCCAAGGAGAGGAATCTTGAAAGCGTGATTCAGTACCTGGGTTCTCTGCCCGGCGCTCCGGATTTCGGTTCGTTACTGCGTATCCATCCTCCGCTGGATACCTTGGTGGTGAAGGGGGTTGACAGCGATCTGCTCGTGACCAAGGACCAGTTTGTGGTGGACACCGAAGCGGAAGCCCTGAAGCAGGGGATCGCGACGCTCAAGAGCCTCACCGGGATTCAGAAAGTCATCTTTCTGGTTCCGGACTATCTCAAGGCGGAGGCGGAGAAGACCGGGGCTGAAGTGAGAGGGATGGCCCTGCTCTACCCTGACACGCTCCCCAAGATGATCCTGAAGAACCTTTTCGGCAAGACCGTTCCCGTGGGCAAGAGGGTTGAAGATCTGGGCGTCGGTTTTGTGAGCGCCGAGGCGGTGGTCGCGCTCCACAACGCCTTTTCGGAAGCCCGGATCCCCCTGCGGAAACTCATGACGGTCATCCGGAAGGACGGTTCCGCGGTTCAGGCAAAAGCAAGGCTCGGGACGCC
>JALOPA010000511.1 GCA_025454125.1 Thermodesulfobacteriota bacterium | reverse complement strand
TGCTACTTGCGCAGACCTTCAAAATCAGAAATTCAAAGCACGAAATCCGAAACAAATCCCAATGACCCAAATTCCAATAACGAAAACCAGAAGACTGAGCATTTGTTTCGAACATTGGAGAATTTGAATTTTGAATTTGTTTCGAGTTTCGGATTTTGAAATTCGTATTTGGGTATGACCATAAGCCCCCTATACGGGCTTAAAACAGGATTCAAGGTTGATGTTCTTTCCGCAGCAGGTCATTGAGCGTCTTGACCGGGCTGAAGGTGGCCAAAGGCACTTCCACGAAGACCGTGGTCCAGTCGGCCATGGCGCCGTTCCAGAGCCCGGGGTGCTCCAGAGCCTTGAGATCCTCTCCATCCTTTGACTTGATCGAGATGAACCCGGTGTCCGGGTCAACGAACCGCCTCAGGTCAAAAGAGTGCCCTCTGCAGTCCCGAACCGCGCAAACGAGGTCCACAGGATTGAAGTGGGTCGAGGAGCCGAGGATTCTTTTCTGCTCAGAGGATCCCATGTCCACTTGAGAGGACTCGACAATCTGAAGCGAACAGGTCCCGTCCTGCTGCTCCACCCAGAACGGCCCGCCGCCGGGTTCGCCCTCGTTCTTGACCATGCCGCAAACCCGCAGCGGCCTGTTGAGCCTGGAAAGAAGAAACCGGGCCTGCTCGTCGCTGGATTTTCGTACCAAGGAATCGGGGATCATGATGAAGAGCCGGTCTTTCATGAAGCCGATCGTTTCCGTGAGGAGCCCAGGGCCGGTTGACCCGTTCACGAGTTTTTGAACGCAGGCGAAGATTTTGTTTTGAAGCTCGATCAAAAGGCCGCCGAGAGCCTTCTTGTAGATCACGGTTTCTTGTTTGACCCTGTCGGGAAGCACATTGTCGATGTTCTTGATGAAAAGAATGTCTCCCGATAGATCGCACAGGTTCTCCATCAGAGACCCATGCCCTCCCGGTCGAAACACGAGAGCCCCGTCTTTGTCCCGGAACGGTCGATTGTCCATGTCCACGGCAATCGTATCCGTGGAGGGTTTCTGGTTCGAGAACTCGACGCTGAAGGTCGTCCCGGCCTGCTCATAAAGGGTCTTCGTGCTTTTGATGAGCCGGCGTACGTATTTCTCGTGTTCAGGGGAGACGGTGAAGTGAATGCGAACGCGACCGTTTCGGTCCCGCGTGTAGGCGTCCCCTTCCACCAGATGCTCCTCAAAGGCGGTTCGGTTGTGGCCGGAATAGGAGTGGAACTTGATCAGGCCCTTGGGGACGTTGGCCAGGTCCAGGCCTCTGGCGGTGAGCATGAATTCAAGAATGGCCTTGTACTCGCCTTTGCCGAGAAGGGCTTCCAGGTCGAGGCCGTTCCCGGACATCGCCTTCTTCAGGTCGTCATAGAAGGCGAACCGATTCAGGTTCTTGACAAACTCCTGGACCGCCCGATGATCCGAATCCTTTACCCCTGAAATCTCCTTGTCCGTGATCCTTTCATAGCGGCTGTTGACGGCCAGAAAAGCCTTGAACATGCGGCTCGCCGCTCCTGAGGCAGGGACGAATTTCATGGCCCTTCCCGAAAGCTCGGCTTCCGAGTAGCTTTCCGCATAGGTGCTGAGATCGGAGCGGCTCAGCAGGTGAATGCCGTCCCCCGCGGTGCAGGGGCGGTTGAGCCTTGCAAAGGGGAACCCTTTTTTGAACGACTCGATCTGGGAAAGGGCTTTTTCAGGCGTGAGCCCCATCTCTCTAATCTGTTTCAGATCGCGATCGCTAAAGGAAAAGCTCCCCATTATTTCCTCCATCGGGATTGGGAGAAAAACCCTCGCCTTCAGGCGAAGACTTCAGTTTGGTTCCCGGCGCCGGGATTTTGGCACAAAGTCACAGAGGCACACAGTCACAAAGCAAAAGAAGGGGCACAGGCACACAGGCACAGAGCAGAAGACTTCTTCTTTTCTTTACCCTTTGCATCTTTGCCCCTCTGTCCCTTTGTCCCCCGACCTGTCGGCTAAAACCGGCAGCGGTTGAGCTTTATCTCCTGTGCGCCAGCGGATTCCCGCGGGTTCTCTATGGAGAATAGGAGAGAACTGGATTTGTGTCAATCCAGGAAAAGGCCTTGTGAATTGGTGCAAAATGGTCTAAAAACGGGTGCCTTCGTTAACGGACGTCCGATGGGGGAAGAAGAGGATCAAGCGTGTCCGATATTGCGGAAACCGGCAACACGAAAATCTTCAGTGTCAGCTCTCTGAGCGAGAAGATCAAAAATCTCCTGGAAGCCCACTTCGACTTTGTCTGGGTCGAAGGCGAGATCTCCAACTTCAGGTCTCCCTTGTCCGGCCACTTTTACATGGTGCTCAAGGACGAGAAAGCCCAGATCAGGGCGGTCATGTTCCGGCCCCAGACGCGCTATCTCAAGTTCACGCCCCAGGACGGGATGAAGGTGATCGTCAGGGGCCGAGTGGCGATCTATGAGCCCAGGGGCGAGTACCAGGTGATCCTGGATTACATGGAACCCCTGGGCGTGGGGGCCCTGGCTTTGGCCTTTGAGCAGCTCAAGAAAAAGCTGGCGGCCCAGGGGGTCTTTGACGAGAGGGTCAAGAAGCCTCTTCCATTCCTGCCCCAGCAGGTGGCGGTGATCACCTCGCCCACAGGAGCTGCGATCCGCGACTTCCTCAAGATCATCCGGAGGCGCTTTGCCAACCTGGAAATCATTGTGGTGCCCGTGAAAGTGCAGGGAGAGGGAGCGGCGGCGGAAATGGTGGAAGCTCTGGACCTGGTGAACCGGGAACTGGACGTGGATGTCATTGTGCTGACCCGGGGCGGCGGATCCATCGAAGACCTCTGGGCTTTTAACCAGGAAGAGCTGGCTCTGGCCATCAGGGCCTCCCGTATCCCTGTGGTCTCTGCCGTGGGCCACGAGATCGATGTCACCATCTCGGATCTGGCCGCAGACCTCAGGGCGCCGACTCCTTCCGGGGCCGCGGAACTCCTGGTGGTGGAAAAAGAGACTCTCAAGCAGCACATCACGCAACTTCAATCCCGGTTGCAGTCGGCCTTGAGGACGAAGCTTGCGGGTCTCCAGGAAAAGCTTCGGTTCCTGTCCAAAGGGCTCCGAGACCCGAGAAAGAAACTCGCCGATTCATGGCTTCGCCTCGATGAAATGGAAAACCGTCTGAACCGGATCATGTCCTTTCTGATCATGGACCGGAAGAGGAGCCTCGCTGCAGGGGAACGGGCCCTGATGCTTCACTCGCCCCTGAAAATCATGGCCGGCCTTCAGCAGAGGATCGACTTCCAGAGCCGTTCCATGGCCATGATGGTGACGAGGAAACTCAGGGACTGCCGCATGGCCCTTTCCATGCTCCAGGAGAAGCTCAAGGACATAAGCCCCCTCTCGGTGCTGGGAAGAGGGTATTCGATCACCCGTAGATTGTCTGACAAGCAGGTGCTCAGATCCTCTTCCCAGGTGGA
>JALOPA010000510.1 GCA_025454125.1 Thermodesulfobacteriota bacterium | reverse complement strand
CGGACAAACGATGCACAGCCGGACTCAGAGGTTCGATTCGACAATGGTTGCCAGTCTGAGCAGTTGGGGATTGAGCTTCAAGCCCGCATGCTCAGCGGCTCTCAGGTTGATGTCAAAGCGTATCCTCTTGTCGACGATGGTGAGCCCGATCATCCCGCCGAGCTGAGCAAACCGTTCGATATCGCTAACGGTCAGGATAGGCCTTTTGCTCAGTGCACGGCAGATCCCCCGGGCGTCAGCGGTGAGGGTGTTGCTGATGAACAGGATGTGGCAGCGGCCCAGTTCTTCGATCGTTCTGGCGCGCTGGACCTCGATGATTCTCCCGCCGACGGGTTCACCTTCGAGCTCGCCCAAGGCATTTCCAAAAGGGTCTGCACCCAGGACGCAAATCACGAGCGGATCGCTGAAATGGTTGAAGGCAGAGGAAGGCCATTCTGCGAACTTGGCGAAATTATACAGAAAAGCCGCTTTGATCGAGTATGCGCCCTCGGCATTGTACTCGGCTCGTGACGCCCTCTCTCCGCCCAGCAGCAACGATATCAGAATCAGGAACGGAATCGAAACCGCCATCCCCTCTCTCGCTCTATTCTGTTTGAGCAGCATAATGCTCTTCATGGCAGCCATCAACCCGTGGGGGCGAAGTTTAGAATTGCCAGGTGATTTTTCCGTAGACCGAACGTGGAACCTCCGTCGGGAGGGTCTCCAGGATCTCGGCCGAGAACTCGGGATGGCTGCTGTCCAGCAGGTTCTGACCCACGACGGCCAGTTCAAGACCGGGTATCGGTCGCCAGGCCAACCGTGCATCCAGGGTGAAGTAAGAGGGTATCCCGCCGGCCGGCAGACCATCCACATACCTGAGCCAGCCATCGAGCTGAACGTTGCGGGGAAGATTCAGCATGGAGCGGAACGAAAACTGATGTCGAGGACTCTCCCCGTCAGCCAGCTCCGCTGTTGTGTCGTTGCTGTCGTCCAACGTATTCAGTTCCATCTGAAGGAAGGTATAAGCGGCCTGAAAGTGCCACCAAGAGGTTGGGCGCCAGGCAACGACGCATTCCACTCCATAAGTTTCCCCTTCCAGGTTGTTTGCCGCAGACACGGGCACAATGACCGCCTGTTCGGCGAGGATTGGCCGTCCCGTCTCGAAAGTGCGCAATTCCGAATAGTCATTGAAGAAAGCGGCGATGTCGAAAGAGAGCTTAGACGACAGCTGCCAGCGGTAGCCCATCTCATAGGCCATCAGCTCTTCCGATTCGAAGTCCTCATCCCCGAAGAGGGTCACTACGGTGGGCGGCTGTCCTGGAATGACGCGCTGAATGAACCGGGCATCAAGCTCCGCACGGGATGGCGTCCGCACGGCCCGTGAAGCGGCCGCCCAGAGAGAGTGCTCCTCGTGGGGAGTCCACAGAAGGCGCACATTGGGCTGTATCTCAAAGCCGGAAAAGGCGTTCTCTTCCAGCTTGGTGCCCACGAGGCAATGCAGCCTGTCCTCGATGAGCTCGATCTCGTCTTGAACAAAAAACCCCAATCGGTAGTTGTTGCGATGTTGTTTGTCGAACTGGATCTCTCCATCCCCTTTGAACCTGTCCTGGTAATGGCGATAACCAAGTCCCCAGATGACATCGTGGCGGCGGCCCGGTTTCCAGTGGTGCTCAATGTCCACGTCCAGCACGTCGAGGCTCGCGTCGAGCTGTGAATTTCGACGCTCGGTTCGATCGTAATAGACCTGGAGGGTGATGTCCGAAATATCCGACAGCTCATGCCGCCATCGGCCCAGCACATTACCGCCGAGGACTTCCTGGCTGTCCGTGATGGCAACCGTGGGGGGGATAGCCAGGCTGGGCGCTATGGTCATTTGATTCTCATCGGCTCCATAGACGTCTCCCTGAAGGGTCAAGGCATCTCTGGCCGTCGGCTTCCAGTCGAAGCGCCCACCTCCTCTGTACATCTGCCAGCTGTCGCGGGCATCTTCACCGGCCGGCGTCTTAAAGGAGCCCCGATTGAAGTATTTGAAATAGCCGCGACCATAGCCATTCTCCAGCACCTTTCCTCCATAACGGAAGCCTGAAAAGGCGCGCTCCTCACTCCCACCCCCTGCAACCAGCAGCCCGCCCTGAGTCTCCCCGGCGTGCCTGGTGATGATATTGATGACTCCATTGACGGCGTTTGCTCCCCACAAAGTGGCTCCCGGTCCCCTGATCACTTCGATCCGGTCGACGTCCTCGAGCAGGGTGTCCTGCAAATCCCAGAACACGCCTGAAAACCCCGGATCGTAGACCGTGCGTCCGTCCATCAGTACGAGAAGCTTGTTGGCAAATCGACCGCTGAAGCCTCGTGCCGAAACGGCCCACCTGGAGGAGTCGATTCGGGCCACATCGAGTCCAGGCACCATGCGGAGGAGGTCCGGAATATTCGTGGCACCCGAGCGGCGTATGTCCTCCCGGGCAATCACGAAGATCGCGGCAGCCGAGTGGCTGATTTTCTGCGCTTTCTTGGAAACCGAGGTCACCTCGATGTTCATCAGTTGCTCGAGGGAGAGGTTGATCAGCTCCGAAGGATCCACGGAAGAGCTGTCGGCGCCTGACGCAGAACCCATGCCCACAAGCAGGCACAGAAACAACAGGAGTGCCGGTATCGGCTTCCTGATCTGACGAATGTCCGGGCAAAGGCGCAAGGCGTATGAAAATCGCATGGATTATCCCCCGCCGGCGATGGGTATGATGTGTTGATCAGTGGGGCCATTCGGCATTTCTGGACTTCCTCCGATTGGGCTGTGCAAGCTTTGAGGATCACTCTCCATTACAACAAAGGTCCCCAGCGTGAAAAGCAAAAAAGAGCGGCCGGGTCCGCGTGAGGAGTCCCTCATGCCCCTTCGGAGCGCCCTGTACAATGAAAAGGGGTTTCAACCAGGAACCAGGAACGTACCTTCTCAATGAGTGGAGGCAAAAGCGCACGCGTGCCCACCGTTATTGAGAAGCAATACCTTCTTCCATCACTCGCGGTTTGCGGAGAGCCAACCCAGGAACTCCTTGCTGTGCAGGACTTGCAGGAGGGGATGGAGCGGTGTCTTGCGGTAGGCATCCAAAACGGCGCGGTGGTCTTCGGGCCGGTGAGCCGCACAGCAATCCTCTATGACAATGGCCTGGAAATCGTGGCTGAGCGCATCCATAACGGTCGCCATCACGCATATCGGAGTCGCTATGCCTGTCACGACCGCCGTGTCCACACCCAGTGTGCGCAGAGTCTGGTCCAAATCCGTTTTGAAGAAGGCACTGAAGCGGCGTTTGGACACGAGGTGATCCCGGGCTTCTCGATGCAAGTCGGGGATCACTTCCTCTCCATGGGATCCCCGCAGGCTGTGAGGCGCCATTCTGCCCTTGAAGATGAAATCCCCGGGAAGGAAACTGTCACAGGCGAAAACAACCGGCAGTCGGTGCTCATGAAACCGGTCGATGAG
>JALOPA010000509.1 GCA_025454125.1 Thermodesulfobacteriota bacterium | reverse complement strand
AAAGCACTCGCTTTCGATCAACAGGCAGCGTAGCACCTTGGAGGAAACCGAAATTTGAACGCCCACAACAAAATCCCGAAAAAGAAGGCAAAAGGGTCGGCGGGACAAGAGCCCGTTGCCAAGTCTTTGCAGGATGGAGAGCTTTCGGGGACAGCCTTTTTGTCAAAATGCCTGTCGGACGACAATCGGCTGCGGATTCTATTGGCACTCAACAACGGGAGAAAATCCGTTTCCCAGATTGTAGAGGAGCTCAATCTTTCTCAACCCCTCGTTTCACACCATTTAAAGGAATTGAAGCGATTCCTGTTGGTCCGGATCGAACGGAGCGGTCCATTCGTCTACTATGAGATGACGGACAAGAAGGTCATTGAGATTGTCAACGCTCTCGCCGGGCTGGCCAGGAACCTTTTGGCCAACAGGAAAACTTTTTGACAACAGGAGATGTTCTGATGGGGAGAAAAACCATTCAGCAAATCGTCGAAGGCATGCCACCCGAGAAGGCAGTGAAAGAAATAGCCGTGGCAACGCGAAGCCTTTTCCGTGTTTTAGACGAAAAAGCCCGGTTGGACTTTGTGATGAATCTCGTTGGCCATAAGAAAGCAGGCAAGGTTTCCAGCCTGGTTCACCTTTGACTGGCCGAGTGCATGGGCGAAGGTGTCGACCCGACGCAGATGTGCCAAAGCTTGGTGGATAAAGTGGCTCAGTCGAAGCAGCTCAGTGCCATCACCGACCCGGAGCTTTTGGTCCTCTTTGAAGATTGGTTTGAAGAACTGGAGCAAGAGGTGATGTCTCTTCTGGATAAGCACGGTGCCATGAGTGCGGGTGAGCTGGCAAAGAAAGTCGGACTTTCGCAGAGAGGGGCCACCTTCCTGCTTTCAAAGCTCAAAAGCAAAAAGAAGTTGTAAGACACGGGTGCTCGTATGCAAAACGGCAAATCGACGCTGATAGCCTTGGCTGCAATAGTGATTACGGTTGGGGCGCTCTGGTTCACCAACCACGCTGTCGCCCCCAAGGAAGCCACCTGGGAGGATGTGCAGAACGAAGCAAAAAGCGGAGGGTACCGGATCATCAGTACAGAGGTGATTGCCCAACGATACAGAAAAGGACCGGACGGCCTGTTTCTGGTGGACACGCGCCAGGATTGGGAGTATCGGACCGGGCATATCAGGGGCGCGGTCCTCTTCCCCATGGAGCCCACCTGGTGGTCACGGTGGCGCAAGGCGTCCGCCCTCGAAGCGCTCCTGGGGCCGGACAAGGACCGGGTGATCGTGTTCTACTGAGCGGGCATCACGTGAGTCCGCAGCGACTCCGCGGCCCGTGTGGCCGTCAAGCTCGGATACAGGAACGTCTATCGCGATCCCCACGGGTTTCCGGAATGGCAACGACTGAACTTGCCGATCACGAGCGAGCCGGCCGGCCTCGATCCTTCCGCTCATGCGCCTGAGGCGCCTGGCCCCCTCTACGGCTGGGCCATGATCTGGACGCTTCTCGGCATCTTTGCCGGAGGCATGGCTCTGAACCTCACCCCTTGCGTTTACCCCTTGATTCCTATCACGGTCTCCTATTTCGGCGGTCAAGCGGCCAAGGGAGCACGAGGCCGGGGCAGCATTGTCGTTCACGGTCTTTCCTACTTGATAGGTCTTGCCTTCACCAACTCCCTGCTAGGCGTGGTGGCAGCTCTCACCGGCGGACTCATGGGAGCGATGCTTCAGAGCCCTGTGGTGTTGATGGGGGTGGCCGCCGTTCTCCTTCTTTTCGCATCAAGTCTCTTCGGGTTTTGGGAGCTGAGACTTCCCTCAGGTCTGACCAGGGCCGCCTCAAAGAGCTACACGGGATATTTTGGCACGCTCTTCATGGGATTGACCTTGGGCGTCGTTGCTGCACCGTGCATCGGGCCTTTCGTATTGGGGCTCCTGACCTGGGTCGCGGGCACAGGAAGCCCCTGGCTCGGGTTCGTCGTTTTTTTCACCCTCAGCCTCGGTCTAGGCCTGCCGCTTTTCTGCCTCGCCGTTTTTTCAGGACAGATAGAAAAGCTTCCCCCATCGGGCGGATGGATGCTCTGGGTGAGAAAACTCATGGGTTGGGTACTGGTCGGCATGGCCGTGCACTTCCTAATACCGATTCTCCCTGAGCTCTGGGCAACGCTATCCCTGGCCGCGGTTGCCCTGGCAGCAGGACTTCACCTGAGATGGATCGACAGAAATCAGGCGAACTTCAGCGCCTTCCGCTGGCTTAAGGCGGGAGTCGGCGTGGGCTGCCTGGTTCTGTCCACCTTTCTTGTCACGTCCTGGATGATGCGAGGGCCGGGTGTTGACTGGAAACCCTATTCGGAACAAACCCTGCGAGAAGCTCAAAACCTGAAAAAACCGGTCATCATTGACTTCTACGCCACATGGTGCGCGCCCTGCCGCGAGCTTGAAGACGTCACCTTTCATGATGCTTCCATTGTCAAGGAAGCAGAGAGCGACTTTGTCATGGTGAAGGTGGATGTGACCAAAGCCGGAAACAAACTTCATGAACGACTGCTTCAAGAATATGGTGTCAAAGGCGTGCCGACGATTGTATTTCTGAATGCAAGCGGACAGGAGAGGCGAGACCTGCGCCTGGTGGATTACATCCCGCCTGATCAATTTCTCGGCCGCATGGCCGAACTTAAGAAAACCACACCATAGAGAAAGGAGACACGCATGCTCAAGGTAAGATTTTTCCTAAACGAACCCAACGGTAAGCCGTGAAAGCATTTTCAAGAGATGGTGCCCAGGTTGGGCACAAAATACCAGATTGAGATAGAAACGATCTCCAAACCAAAGGCAGAATACCAGACCGATGAGTATTTCGAGTTGGACCTTCCTGCGGCTCCTGCGGTCATGGTGGGTGACGAGATCGTCGTTGAAGGCTCCGATGTGCCGGAGGACAAACTTGAAGCGACGATCTGCAGGCACCTGGGTCTTCCGGCTCCGGAGCCAAGAAAGAAGGGGTTCTTGGGGCGGCTCTTTGCCGGTGGGAATTAGAAACACCCTTGAGGATGAAAAAAGCGTAGCAGGTATCCTGGACTAGAACCAGAATTCGGGATATCGGCGGTTTTTGGGAATGTTGTTTATCAGAAGCGCAACGATGAGCAGGATCAGTGCTCCAAGCCCGGCGGGCACGAGGACGTACCAGTAGCCGACAGCATGGATGCTCTTTCCTCCAATAACGGCGATCAGGGCCGTGGCACCTCCTGGAGGGTGGAGCGTCTTTGTCGCGTGCATGACGGCTATGGCGGTGGCCACGGCGACGGAAGCGGCCAACCAGAGATGATCGTTAAGAACATTGTAGCTGGCAACCCCGATCACTGCGGAAAGAACGTGCCCTCCGAGCAGGTTTCTCGGTTGGGCCAAAGGACTCCTGACGGCTCCGTACAGGAGGACCGCCGACGCTCCGAAAGAACCTATGATGAGGGTCAGGTCAGTGCCTT
>JALOPA010000508.1 GCA_025454125.1 Thermodesulfobacteriota bacterium | reverse complement strand
AAGCGGTTGGGTCTGGAGATGAATAGGGCTTTTTCCGTGGACCCAAAAAACCTCAAAGTCACTCCTCGAACGATTTCTTCATATCTATTTCCGCTGCGTTGTAGCTCACGGCATAGCCCTTCCCGTGGATGACAAGAAAAACCGTGCTGCCTTGCTTCCATGCTGCATCGCAGAAGACTGCTTTCCCGTTCCTGAAATACACCGGGCCCGGACGCGATGCGGATCTAATCTTCAAAGACCTGGCAGTGTCCCCTGTCCCCTCCTTCTGATCGCGGGTGACCAGGATTTCAGTGACCGTGGCGTCGGCCATGGAAGCCTCGAACCGGACGGATTTCTCGCGCAGGGAGGTCCAGTTTGCCCGGGCAGGCTTGAGCGCCCTCAGGTAGTGGATGGGCACTGCAAAATTGAGCTCCTTTGAAAGATCGGCAAAAGCAGTGGCTACTCCGAGGACCTCGCCCTTTTTGTTCAAGACCGGAGCGCCGCTGCACCCGGCGAAAAGGGGCGCAGAGATCTGCAGCAGCTCAATCGAGCCTGCTCTTCTTGAGCCGAGAATCCGGCCTGCGGAAAGGGTTCTTTCCCGCCCGGGAGAGTAGCCGATGATCAGGACCTCTTCCCCCTCCGCGATCCGGCTGGAATCTCCAAAGGGAATAGACACGGTGTCCTTCAACGACGTTGTGGCCATGAGCAGGTCACACTCGGGGTCATCGCTCAGGATGTCCAGCACCTCCCCCTCCTGCCTGTCGCCCAACCGGATCATGGCCCTTGCCGCCCCTTCTAGAACGTGATGGCTCGTGGCGATGACCCCGTGGCGGTCCACGAAAAAGCCGCTCCCGGTCCGGATCGTTCTGTTTTCCTGGTCCATGGCGATCACGGCAACAGCAGAGGCTTGGTACTTGTCCGCAAGGCGGGAAATGGAGTCCTGAGCCCAAGCACACTCTGTACATGCAAGAAAAAGAAAGATGAAGGAGGCGATGAAATGGAGGTTTTTCATTTTGATGGGCTGAGAGCTCAGTCAGAGCAGGACGTAAAATCGAACTGGATTCCCGCCTTCGCGGGAATGACGCCACCGCTGACGCGCTACTGTCATTTAATACAGTCTTCATTATTCTTGCTTATTTCCTTCTGAGCGTCAACCTGGGAGTTGACGGCTTGTGTTCACAAAAATATATTGTCCTCATGGGTACCGATGATCTCGATCAGATCCTGGGGCCTCAGGGTTCCCTTGCCGGAGCGATTCCGGGCTTTGAGTTTCGCCCCTCCCAGCTCACGCTGGCCAAGACGGTCTACAAGGCGCTGCGGGACAAATCCAAAGCGGTGATCGAAGCCGGGACAGGCACGGGAAAAACCCTGGGCTATCTAGTGCCCATTGTTTTCTCCGAGAAGAAAACCGTTATTTCCACAGGGACCAAGAATCTCCAGGAACAAATTCTTCTCAAGGATATCCCTCTTCTTTCTAAAGCGCTGGGCCGGCCGATCGATGCCGTGATGATGAAAGGCCGGAAGAATTATCTGTGCCGCTATCGCTTTGACCAGCATTTTCTTCAGCCTTTCCTCTTGAAAAAGGAGTTCGACGGCATCAGGGGCACTCTTCATGAGTGGAGCGAGAGATCGGAATTCGGCGACCGAGCGGAGCTTCCCTGGCTCAAGGACGACGACCCCCTGTGGGACAGCATTTCGTCCACCTCCGATCAGTGCTTGGGAGCAGAATGCATGTTCTACGAGGATTGCTTCCTCAACCGACTCCGCCAGTCCGCCGCACAGGCCCAGATCATTGTCGCAAACCATCACCTCTTCTTCGCAGACCTCATGGTCAGGAAAGAAGGCTTTGGAGAGATCATCCCGCGCGCCCAGGCCGTGGTCTTTGACGAAGCTCACTCCCTGGAAGACATTGCCACGACCTATTTCGGAAAAAGCGTGAGCACCAGCCAGCTCATGGACTTTGTGGGCGATGTTGAAAAGGAGATCGCCGATCTCCCGAATCAGGAGAAAAAGAAGGTTCGGAGGCACCTGGAGTGGATCAAGGCAGGGGCCGAGCATCTCTGGGACCTTTTGCGAGAGGGCGAAGAGAAAAGCAGGCTTGCCGAGGAGAGCCTTGAAGGGCTTGAAAAAGGAGCTTGTCTGGAGATCCGTAAGGGCCTGGACTTCATTCGTGACAAGTCCGGCTTCACAGAGGAAGACAGCCCTGCCCTTCAATCCCTTGCGGGCAGGGCTCACGAGTTGAGGCAATCCATGGATAAGATCCTCGGTTCTTCCGATCCGGATTGGCTCCGCTGGTATGAAAGGCGAAAAAAAACGGTGGTGCTCCATGCCTCGCCTCTCGATATCTCACAAAGCATGAAGGATCTCCTTTATGAGAAGACGGGAACCCTTGTCTTCACTTCCGCCACGCTCTCCACCCACGGGCACTTCCAGTACTTCCGGTCCCGGATGGGGCTGACGGAAGAGGTCCTGGAAGGCTTGTACCCCTCACACTTCGACTTCGAATCCAATGCGCTTTTTTACGCTCCCACGGATTTGCCTCCGCCCACAGATCCTCTTTTCACCGCCAAGGTCTCCCAAAGGATTTTTGAGATCCTCGAAATTACCGCCGGTCGCGCGCTGGTGCTCTTCACCAGCCACAACAATCTCAATGCGGTCCACCGGCTTCTCCAGGGCCGGATTCCCTTCTCCCTTTTCAAGCAGGGGGAGGCGCCCAAATCCGTTCTGCTGGAGAAGTTCCGCACGGATACGCACTCGGTGCTTCTTGCCACCGGCTCTTTCTGGCAGGGAGTGGACGTGCCCGGGGAGGCGCTGAGCTGCCTCATTGTGGACAAGCTTCCCTTCGACTCACCCGGAGATCCTTTGGTGGCGGCGCGAATCGACAGGATTCGCAGCCAGGACGGCAACCCTTTCATGGACTACCAGCTTCCTGCCGCGATCATCGCTCTCAAGCAAGGGCTGGGAAGATTGATTCGGAACAGCACGGATCGAGGCGTGCTTTCCGTTCTGGACGTGCGGATGGTGAAGAGCCGCTACGGCCGATTCTTCATCGAGAGCCTTCCAGGAATGCCTCTGATCCACGATCTTCAGGCCATCCGTCGCTTTTTTGAACCCCGCTGAAATCCAAGGAACGTAAGATCGATGAGTTGCTGGAAAGCGCCTCCGATCGTCACTCCCGCGCATGCGGGAGTCCGGAGGGCCTTTCAAACACTGGATTGCCGCTTGCGCGGGAATGACGGAAAGCAGCGTCTTTCACTTCTTGCCCAACCATCAACTCCGGAAGGCAGAGTTTCACCTCAAAGAAAAAAATCGCACAGAAACGTGTTCTTTGTGCGATTTTTCTTTTACGTTTTTCAATGTCTCTGTTATACTGTCGTCATTGGTACGGGATAATGCCGATAAAGCCATGGAGACTCTTATCGAGTCAGCGAAGCGAATCGTTCAAGATATTCAATCTGCGTACGGACCGTGCCAGTTCG
>JALOPA010000507.1 GCA_025454125.1 Thermodesulfobacteriota bacterium | reverse complement strand
ATCATTTTGCGGTTCGCATGGCTCATGAACTCGATCGCGAAGAGGTGCCTCGATTCAGCGAGGAAGCTCTCAGAGCCCTGCTAGACTATCCCTGGCCGGGCAACGTGCGTGAGCTGAAGAACGTGGTCGAACGGGCGGTCTATCGTTCCGACTCCTCCCTCATCACAACGATACGCTTCAATCCGTTCCAACGGAAGGGGACGGCACCCAGGGTTGCTCCCCGCGGAGCGAAACCGGAGGAGCGGCCCGAACCAAAATCCCCTGAGGCACAAAAACCCCTTCTGAAACAGGCTGTGGAGAGCCTTGAGGTGAGGCTGCTTCAGGAGGCGCTTGAGGAGTCGAGATACAGCCAGAGAAAAGCGGCAGCCATGCTGGGGCTCACCTATCATCAGTTTCGCGGAATGCTGCGAAAATACAAGGCTCAACTTTAGCAAAAAAGCTTGCTCACCTCCGGCGAAAGGTCTTGACTGTGAGACTTGTTTCATTAAATTTTCAACGCAAAGGGTCTTGTGGCCTGTGTTTCCTTTTAGTGAATCCTGTCTAGGAGGGAATGCGATGCCGAAAGATTATTACATTGTTCTGGGCGTCAGCAGGGGCGCCGATCTCAATAAAATCAAGAAAGCCTATCGAATCATAGCGAAGAAATACCATCCTGATGCCTCAGCCTCCGGTGAATCCCGCGAGAAGTTCCTGGAGCTCAGAGAGGCATATGAGACTCTTGCAGACGAAGAGAAAAGGCGGAGATACGATGAAGAGCTTGCCAGGCAGGGCCGAGAGATCAAGATTGCCAGGATCCCTGAAGAGATCCACTCCCGGCGGGGTGCCGCTAGGCAGGAAATCGACAGAACGTATTCTCATGTGGACGAATTTTTCTCCGGGTTTTTGCCCGGCTTTTTCGAGCGCGAAAAACCAGGGACCGGCAAGGACCTGTATCTTGAGGTGGTTCTTTCTTCTGAGGAGTCTGCACGGGGCGGGCTTTTCCCGATAACAGTTCCGGTGCTGGAACCCTGTCCTCGGTGCCGGCGAAAGGGCCTGTGGGAGGGGTTCTTCTGTCCTGTGTGCTTTGGGAGAGGCGTTGTCCGGGCAGAAAGGGAATTCTCTCTCAGCATTCCTCCTCATGTGACCCATGGGACCCAGATCAGCCTTTCCACAGAGGACATTGGCCTGAAGCGTGTCAATCTCCACGTCCTTATACTGGTTGATCCGAACCTGGACGAAGAGGGTTTTTAGACGGTCTGAGTTCGCCGGAAACAAAACGGGGCTGGCAATTACCAGCCCCGTTTTGTTGTCATGTCCTGTGAGCTACCCTACCTTGACCGATATTTTTCGCGGGGTTGCAGCTGCCACCTTGGGCAGGGACAGCCTCAGTACGCCATCTTTCATGACCGCCTCTATCTTGGACTGATCAATGGTGTCGGAAAGAGAAAACTGACGATAGTACGTGCCGGTTCGATACTCCCTCACAACGTCCTTCTCCCCAGGCCCTTCCAAAGGCGTTTCATCGGCGGTTAGAGTGAGAACGTTGTCCTTTAAGTCAATTTTCAGATCCTTGGCTTTGACACCCGGCATATCGGCCAGCAGGGTGAGTTCTTTTTCGGTTTCAAAAATGTCTACTGCAGGATTGAAGACCAGGCCAGGCTTGGTCATCTCCGCAGGAGTGGTCACTTCCTTTTTTTCTTTGGCTTGCAAAGATTTCGTTTCGCTCTCTGTCATGGCAAATTCCTCCTTTCAGTGAGATCAAGAGCTCTTCACGCTGATCTGTCTTGGTTTGGCCGATTCAGCCTTGGGAAGAACGACCGTCAGAACACCGTCCTCCGCATGAGCTTTCACTTTATCCACATCCAGCCTTGCAGGCAGGGAAATGACCCGGCTGAAAGAACCCGCTTCTCTCTCTCGCCGGTGATAGCTTGCCTTTTCACCCTCTTCAGGTAGCTTCCTTTCACCGGACAGGGTCAGGGTCTCGCCGGTCACGGAAATGTCCAGCTCATCGGTCTTGACTCCCGGAAGCTCCGCGCGCACATAGTAATTGTTCTGATCCTCCGTTACATTGAGCAGCGGAAATACCCCGGCGCTGGGGAGCTTGAAAACGTTTCCACTGAAGTCTCCTGCCAGCCTGTCCAAATCCCTTCTCATCCTTTCAAGCTGGTCAAAGGGGCTTCTCCAATCCCATGTCGGCCAGTCACTGAATCTTCTGATTATCATGGTTATCCCTCCTTTTAGAAATGGCAATCGCCAGAGAGTGAAGAAAACGAACAATCAAGAAGTCGGAGCAAGCAAACGTCTCAAATGAAGTTTTCCGCGCCCAATGGCGACCGTGTTTAACGACAAAAAAATAATCTTCCCTGCCTACTTGTCAAGAGGTGGACAGAGCAGCGCGCAACCTTGAGCACCTTGACACCGCTGACCCTTGCGTTAATTTCTCTATGAATAATTCAATCGAAGGCTTTAAAAGAAGGCGAGGCCTTTCGGCCGATTCACCGAGGAAGGGGAGTGGGCTTATGGTGCGGGTAGATGGATCGTGGCCTTGAACACCTCGAAGTTGCTTTGAATAGCTTGGGCGCAGGGTCCGTGAACATCCAGAAACTGAACGCCCATGCCCTTGGTGGTGACGTGAGCGACCTGCGCTTTGATCAGCATGATTCTCTTTTCGAGGGGCAAACGGGTCACCAGTTCAATCTTGTCCCCTCTTTTGAACGATGAAGAGGGCTCATTTTGGATGAAAACTCCGCCTGTGCTGAATTTGCTGACTTGCTTTACGCCTTTGAGCCCTCTTACAACAACATCAAGATGAAACTGGATCCGCGGAGCCAGCCTTTTCTCTTTCTCCAATTCAGTACTTTTAGCGCCTCTTCTGGTTTTCGACTCCCTCATGGCCATTCAGCAATAACTCAGGGTAGAACCGATCCCTATATCAAACGCAAGAATCGTGCAAGAGCAGGAGATGCAGTGGAAAGGTGTGAGAACAATAACTCCATTTTAGTGTGAAAAGGCTTTCCACTTATGGGCAGGAGAATTCACACTAGTTTTGGGTCTTTCTTCAAGGTCCGAGGGGTAAAGCTTAACGCTGGGGAAGGGTTTGTCCTGCGTTATGCCCACAAGCGGGTTGCATCGATTTTGATACTCATGCTAGGATTTCTATGAGTTGCGACGCTGGTGCCCATAAGAATGACTATTTGACAATAGCGTGTTCCTATCAACGATTCCCACCATAATCGGTCCGAACATCCGGGGCTGACTGAGCATATCCGCCGGGTTCTGAAAAACGGAAAGATCACGGTAACCCGTTTGCCCCTCACTCCGGTAATCCAGCTGTATCTCCTCAATGAGGACTATCCGCAGCACAACTTGACGCGCGAGGAAACCCAGGCTCTGATGAACGAGCCGCCGTTCTGGTCCTTTTGCTGGTCCAGCGGGCAGGTGCTCGCCCGCTGGATCATGGAGCGCAAAGAACTCGTGAGGGGCCGGGCTGTC
>JALOPA010000506.1 GCA_025454125.1 Thermodesulfobacteriota bacterium | reverse complement strand
AATTGCATTTTTCTAAGCAAAGGCTGAACGGTTACAAAAAAGGAGGATATGCCATGAGTTCTATTCACAAATCAACTGCGCTCTTCGGTCTGATCACTTTTCTCGTGGTCGGCACAGCAGCACTTTTTTCAGCCCCGACGCCTGCCCTGGCGGCTGAAAAGCTCAAGGTCGTAAGTGCATGGGCACAGAACAACAAAATGAATGACGCCCTGTGGATGCTTCAGAAGAAGGTCAAGGAAAAATCCGGCGGCCAGCTCGAAATTGTGTGGGGAGGCGGACCTGAAGCCATTCCCGCTTTTCAGCTGGTGGAGGCCCTGCGCAACGGCGTTGTGGATCTGGCCTGGACGGCCCACACGTACAATGTCGCTCAGCTCCCGGTCGTTGAAGGCGCCAAACTGTCCAAACTCACTCCCGCCCAGGAAAGAGACAAAGGGGTCTTCGCCTTTTACCAGGACGTCTATCAGAAGAAGCTCAATGCCTACTACCTCGGAAGAGGAACGCCGGGCCTGACGTACAATCTCTACACCACAGTGCCTGTCAAGGGCCTTGCCGATTTCAAAGGGCTGAGCATCCGGGTCACCCCCGCCTACAAGGCCTTTGTGGAAGCCATGGGCGCAGCGCCGGTCGCAACGGATCCGGGCGAGGTGTTCACCGCTCTCGAACGCAACATGGTCAAGGGCTATGGCTGGCCCTCCCTGGGCATTTCCGATTTCGGGTGGGACGCCGTGACCAAGTTTGTCATTGAGCCGGCGTTTTACCAGGTCGACGTCATGACCATTGCCAACATTAATGCCTGGAACAAGCTGCCCAAGAACCTTCAGGACGCTCTGAACGCTTCCATGCAAGAGGTGGAAAAAGACGCTTTCCAGCACTTCGGAAAGCTCATCAGCGAAGATCGCGAGAACCTCAAAAAGAAGGGCGTGCAGGAGATCAAGCTTCCGGCGGAGGAAGCGGCAAAGTATCTTGAAACGGCCTACGAGGCCTCGTGGAAAGAGGTCCTGAAAAAGGACCCGACCATGGGAGCCCAGTTGCGGGATCTGCTGAGCAAGTAGGACCCGGCATTCCTTTTGACCCATCGCGCTCCGGGGAGCGGCCGCCGCCGATCCCCGGGCCCTCTCCTACCCCCGGGACGAAAGAAGGGAAGAACAAGCTGGATCTCCTTTTGGACCGCATGAACGGCGTCATGGCTTGGATCGCCGCTCTCGCGATCCTCTTCATGATGTTGGCGATCTCCTACGCCGTTTTGATGCGCTATGTGTGGAACAGCCCGGTTCCGTGGATCGTGGAAATCAGCAGTTACCTGATGCTCTACATCACGTTTCTGGGCACCGCCTGGCTGCAGCGCAAGGGAGGCCACGTGGAGGTCGATCTCATCGCCAGCCGTCTCAAGCCCAGGGTCCGTGCGGCCCTCAAGGCGGTCACCTCCTTGGGCGGGGCCGTCGTGGGGTTCATCCTTGTCTGGAAGGGGACTCTCGTCACGGTGGATTACTTCCAGAGAGACGTCATCGCCATCGGAATCTTGAATACGCCTCAATATCTGCTCATGGGGATCATTCCCATCGGAGGCTTTCTCCTGCTGGTGGAATTTCTCCTCCAGGCCTGGCAGCAGGGCAGGCTTGTCTTGAGGAAACCCGATACTCCCTAGAGTCACGCCGTGGGGTATCTCAGATAGGAGTGCGCTGAACGAATTCCGGTTCCAATGAATCATTCAAAATCCCCCCAACTCTCTTTTGGTGAAGGGAGCGGGGGGGATCGGCACAGGATCCCCTGAACGGCAAGGACCAATGGGTCATTGCCTCGGGACTCGATCCAGGGAAAGAAAAGATTGCTCCATGGACTGGTGGATCATCCTCATCTTGCTTTTCGGCAGCCTGCTGATCCTCATGTTTTCAGGATTGTCCGTGGCTTTTTCTTTTCTTCTGGTCAGCTCGGGGGGCGTCTACTTTCTCATGGGCGGTCCCGCGGGCCTGACCCAGCTCACCGTGAGCATTTTCGACTCTCTGACCAAGTTCAACCTGACGGCCATCCCCTTTTTCATCCTCATGGGAGAAGTCCTCTACCACGCGGGGCTTGTGTCCAAGGCCCTGGACGTGTTTTCCAAGTGGGTCGGCGCCATTCCCGGCCGGCTGAGCATCGTGACCTTCCTGATCGGCGGCCTCTTTGCCGCCCTCAGCGGCGCCACCGTGGCCAGCACCGCGGTTCTGGCTTCCCTCATGGTCCCGGAAATGATGCGGCGCCGTTATGACAAAGAGATGGTGCTGGGTCCCATCATGGCCTCGGGCGCCCTGGACATGATCATTCCGCCCAGTGCCCTGACCGTGCTCCTGGGGAGTCTTGCCGAAGTCTCCATCGGCCGGCTCCTGATCAACGCCATCCTCCCCGGGTACATCCTCTTGGGCCTGTACATCGCCTTTGTCGTCATCCGTTGCTGGATCAATCCTTCCCTTGCTCCGAAATACGAATTCGCGGAGGTGAGCCTGAAGGAAAAAATCCTCTCCGGACTCAGGGATCTCCTTCCCCTGGGAATCGTCATTTTTGTGGCTCTGGGGTTGATGATCCTCGGGGTGGCCACACCCACGGAGGCGGCTGCTCTGGCGAGCGTGATCGCGTTTCTCCTGGCTTTCGCTTACCGAAAGCTCACCTTCGAGGTCATTCGCACCTCTGTCCTCAGCTGCCTTCAGGTGACCGTGATGATTCTGACGATCATCGCCGCTTCGGCCGCTTTCAGTCAGATCCTCGCCTTTTCAGGTGCCAGCCGGGGGCTGCTCAATCTTGTCTTGGGAATGGCGGTCGATCCTGTGTGGATCGTGATCCTCATGTTGGGCGTGGTGGTGCTTCTGGGGTGCTTCATCGAGCAGGTCTCCATCATGATGATCACCCTGCCGATTTTTATGCCTATCGTGAAAGCCATGGGCATGGACCCGATCTGGTTTTGCATTCTCGTCCTGATCTGCCTGTCCATCGGCCAGTTGAGCCCGCCTTTCGGGCTTGCCCTTTTCGTGATGAAGGCGACGAGCCCGCCGGAAGTGACCCTGAAGGACATCTACCGGGCGGCATGGCCCTACTGCGTCATCGATGTGGGTGCACTGGCGCTCGTGATTCAGTTCCCCATCCTCGCCACGTGGTTCAAGGGAACTTAGGTCAACGGCCCCTCCGAATCATTTGACAGACCTCACCGGATCATATTATGGTCCGTGGCGAAAGGACCTGCCCTCATGAATAAAAAGAGTCTGCTTCTGTTGATTCCCTTCGTGTGCTTTTTGTTCTCTCTCTCCCCTGCGTTGGCTCAAAAGAAAAAAAGCTTCGAGGCGTGGCTCGCGGATTTCAAGACCGAAGCCGCTGCCAAGGGCATCTCTCAGGCTACGATCCAGTCGGCCTTATCCAAAGTCCAGTATCTCCCCAAGGTCATTGAACTGCAGAAAAACCAGCCGGAATTCAAATTCACCGTGGAAGAATATTTGATCCGGGTCGCCTCCGAG
>JALOPA010000505.1 GCA_025454125.1 Thermodesulfobacteriota bacterium | reverse complement strand
GGGAACAAACACAGGGCAGAAAAAAACTCCCCGGATACTTGATCCGAGGAGTTTTTTATTTTCGATTCAGTAAAACGGAATAAGGGTCACAGATCGAGCCACGAGTCCGAGTAGAGGCTGTGGCCCAGGATCACCCTCGCGGTCTTCACATAGCCCTGAAGTTCCTTGGAAAGAGAGCCCACATCCACGGACTCTCCGTCCATGACCTTGTGAACCAGGTCCACCACGTCCGGCCGCTTTCCCCGGGCAATGGCCACCAGCTTGTCGTCATAGGCATCGGCAATGCAGGAATACATGCCCTTTCGTTCCAGCATGATCATGTAGGTCTGGTTCAAAATGCCTCGCAGGTGGTCCGGCGGCCCGTTGGAGATGTTGGACAGCCCGCAGGTGGACTTGATGCCCGGGAACATGTCCGCCAGCATCTCCTGAAACGCCAGAAGGCTCATGAGCTGGGGCTGCTGGATGTTGACGGGCGTGACGATGCCGTCCACGAAAATGTCCTCGTTCGGGATCCCCGCTTCGTTGGCCGCATAAATCAGTTCAGCCGCCAGCGCTCCGCGCTCGTTCTCGTCCCTCGGCAGTCCCTCGGGTCCCCACATGAGGGCGATCATGTTGGCCTTGTACTTCACGGCCAGGGGAATGAGTTTTTCGTAGCGCTCGGGCCTGCACATGATGGAGTTGATGATGGCTTTTCCTTTGTGAATCGACAGCCCGGCTTCCATGGCTTCGATGTTGGACGTGTCCAGGCACAGGGGCGGCGTGTCGCCAATGGCGTCCTGGACGGTCTTCACCACGAACTGCATGAGCTCGGGACCGCCTTTCCGGGCCGGGCCCAGGTTGATGTCGATCCAGTCCACGCCTATGGCCTTTTGCCTTTTCGCTTCCTCGGCAATGGGGCCGGGATCCTTCTCCTTAAAGGCTTTTCCAATGACCTTGTTAATCACATTGAGATTTTCACCGATCAATAGCATGGCGTTCCCCCTTTACTTCGCCCGTTCTTTGAGAAATTTGGGTATCAAGGACGCATCCCTCGGGCCGATGATCACTTCCCACCCGGGCAGCTCCTCTTCCATATCCCCGCTGATTGACGCCGCATAGCCGGGGATGATGAGCTTCTTGTGTGCGATCTTGTCTGCAATGCCGCTCTTTTTCACAAAAGAGGCCACCGCATCGCCGGAGAACTTGCCGGCCGCCCAGGCCGTCATCACGGACAATCCTTCCGTGTCCATGATCAGGAGCCACGTGGGCACCCGGCTTCCCTCGATCTCACCGCTCACGATGAAATAGGTCAGGGAGAAGTTCGTGGTGATGCACACAGGAGAGTTCTCGTTGGGTGCACCGATCTCGTAGATCCCCTGGGTGACCGTCATGGGCCTCTGCGGGTCGGTGTAGATGTTGAGCCGTTCCAGAAGCAAGGGAAACAGGCTCTCTCCCTTGAAATCCGAAAGCACCACGATCCCCGCGTACTTGGCGACGAGCATGGCCGCCACGACCGTTTCCATGTCCAGGTTGCCCGCCATCTCACAGGGGAACGCAATGGTCGGAAAACCGAGCGACCGGTTGCCCGCCTTGAGGGGCGCCCTGCGGATCGCCACCTGATCCTGCAGCACCTGCTTGGGATCCCTGGACCCGGAATCCAGGACCAGGTCCTTCAATCCCATGGCCGTCAGCTTGTCGCTCAAGGCCATGAGGTTCTGAAGGTTGTCCGCTTTCACGGCCAGAGGCAAACCCTTTTCTTTGGCCAGCTTTCCCATGGCCTCGGCGTTTTGAGCCGTGGCCGCATACATCAGCGGCTTCTTGAAGGCACAGGCGTCCACGGCCGCCTTCATGACATCCGCCTTGTCGCTCATGAGAACGAGATTGAATTCGCTCTCTTCCGCTATCTTCTTCGCCGCGGCGGCAAAAGCGGCCGCGTTGCCGTTCACGTCCTTCAAGGCCACGAGTTCGGGTCTCAGGTTCAAACCGACCCGTTCGTACTGAAACGCGTTCCACTCCTTGAGTTTCTTGTCCAGGGCCCCGGCGTCCGTGTCGGAGGTCACCAGCGCCGCTATGCCCGTGGGGCTGTAGAACGTTTTCTCGTGCCTGAACATGACTGTCTCGCCGCCGATCTTGAAGGCCCTCACCCCTGCGCCGATGGCCACCTGCCGGATGGGAGGAGCCGAGGCTTCGGAGAGTTTCTCCTTGGCCTCTGCCGACACGTACGGGCAAGAGTCGAGCTCGGCCTTTGCAGCAGCCAGGTTCATGGCAAACGCCAGGCACGTGGGAACCCCGCATTCCCCGCAATTCGTTTTCGGCAAGAGCTTGAAAATTTGAATTCCCGTCAGTCCCATAGTTTTCTCCTATCGTTGTTAACCCACAATGGATTCCATTTTCAGAGCCGGATGATCTTTTTCTTTGAGGAAGGGCATGATGTCCGCTTCCGTGATTCCCACCGTCTCATCGGCAATGCGGTCGATGAGGTCGGGCACGCCCAATTCCTTGCCTCGCCTGAGCAGCCGCTCCCGAAGCTCTTCTTTCAGCGACTTGGGCATCCAGACCAGACGGAGCAATCCGCCGTCGCCTACGATGAACTTCCTCTGGGTGATGTTGTACTTGGAGTGACCCACAAACCCCGGAGACGATTGACCGCCGCCCATGACGCCGGCCAGGGTCGTGAACTTCATTCCGCAGGGAGTCTCTCCGGTGTAGTCCCGGTTCACCGTCATGATGCCGTTGCAACCCGGGATCACCGCGGCAATGCACTCGCAGCACCCGCAGGTGGTCATGGGATCAAAAACCAGGCTGTAGAAATTGTAGTGGTCAATGGTCTGGCGTGACGCCTTGAACAAGAAATCGTTCACCCCTTTCCACTGCCCGAGCTTCGGATCGATGCACTCGCCCTTTTGCACCGGCTGGTTCGGACCTGTGGGATTGATCTCAAAAGAGGCCTTGCAGTCCATCCAGTTGTAGGCCCCGCACAACCCGGTCCGCTCAGGGCTGATGACGCACACATGGCTTGGCGCAAAGGACTGGCAGAGCGTGCAGGAGTAGTAAGTCTCCACCGCCTCGTCCGTCATCTTTTCCACGCGGTCGTCTCTCGTTCTGTATTCCGCCCTGGCCCTTGCCGTGAGCTTGTCCACATCCTCTTTTTTCGTGTAGAGCGTCACCTGGATCTTGTCCAGAATGCTCCCGAAGTCCTGGTGGAGCTTGGCATGGAGAATGGTGCCGATGTGTTTGAGGGAGAAGCCTTTTTCCACGGCCGGCTCACCCACACGGATCCAGGCGATATCCCTCTGCCCGATGTGCATGACGCCCTGGGCATAGTTGATGAGGTGGTGAATCTGCCGCTCCAGGATGGGCTCAAAATCAGGCTGCATCTTGCGGCCCGCCGCCTGGACATACATCCCAAGAGGCAAACGCGACCCTTTTTTCACGTCTTTGATGTCAGGGCCCACGAGTTCGATTTTCCCGTCTTCGATATCCCAAGAGGCAAACGCGACCCTTTTTTCACGTCTTTGATGTCAGGGCCCACGAGTTCGATTTTCCCGTCTTCGATCTCGTTCATCTCCGCCATTTTGCAGAGCTCGGTGCACTGGGTCTTTCCACCGCCCGTCTCCAGGTAGAGGTCGTCCTTGCGAACCCGCTCCCCTTCGAAGGCCGGACCATAGGCCAGGGGGATGTCCACCTTGGCCACGCTGACTTTGAGGCCTCGAATCTCAATGGACTTGGAAGGCATGTCATCGTGAAGGACGTTCGCCACCACATGCTCGTAGGTGCAGACTCCGGTGGGGAGGATTTCAGGGATGTCCGTGTCGGAAATCGTCGGGAATCCCCAGTTGACGCAGCCGGCCGCATTGGCCGCCCATTCCGCGTTGACCTCTCCCAGGGCATTGACGAAAGCGAACACGCGGTCTTTCTGGTACTTGAGCTGTTTCTTGTAATCCCCCGGCTGGATGCCGCCGAAAGCCATGCCGGCGCGGTTGGCAAAACCAAGGGCAAAAACTGCAGCCGAGATGTCCGGTCCAAACGGAACGAGTCGCGTGTTCCAGCCGATCTGCACTTTTTCCTGCAC
>JALOPA010000504.1 GCA_025454125.1 Thermodesulfobacteriota bacterium | reverse complement strand
AGAGGCCGTGATGGAATCCACTCCTGCCCGGTTCACCACTTCGGCGCACTTGAGGGTGATCTTCAGATCGGCGTTTCCCACCCGCGAACTGAACCCGGCCAGAGTCTCGAACTCCGGCCCCTCGGCCCGCAGTTCCTTGCCGTCGAACCCGCCGGGGATGACATAGTACCGGCTGCAGGGATTGACGCACCCGAAACAGGCTTTACGCTTCACGTTGAAATTGGCTGCTACGGTTTCGCCTGAGACATCCAGCCATCGGTCGAAGACCCCGGTCTGGTAATGCCGGGTGGGAAGGATGCCTGCCTCATGGCACAAGCGGATGAGGTTGGTCGTGCCGGTGATGCCTCTTTCCTGGAAATTGGAGTGATGGTAGATGGCCCTGTAGAAATAATCGACCAGAGACTGAAACTTCTGAGGATCCGCTACCCGGACCGCTCCGCTTCCGCTGACGGCCGCGGCTTTCAGGTTCTTGGAGGCCATGAGCGCGCCCATCCCTGTTCTGCCCAAGGCGCGCGCATTGTTCGTCATGATGTTGCCGAAGGAAACCCCGTTCACCGACGCGGTTCCACAGCAGGCGATCTGGACCGTGTGGTCGTGACAGTCCCGCCGGATCCCCGCCTGGGTCTCCCAGGTGTCCAGGTTCCAGAGATGAGCCGCATCGCGGATCTCCACCTCGTGATCCACAATCCGGACGTAGACAGGCTTATCGGCTCTCCCTTCAAAAACGATCTGGTCGAAGCCTGCGAACTTCATCTCAGCGCTGAAGTGACCGCCTGCGTTGGAATCGCCCAGATAGCCCGTGTGAGGGGATTTGCCGGAGATGTTGATTCGAGAACCGGGAAAACTGGTCCCTGTAACGGGGCCTACCCCGAAAAGAAGAAGATTCTCCGGGCCCCACGGGTCGGCATCCACCGGGATTTCCCTGAAGAAGACCTCCATGTTGAAACCTCTTCCGCCCATCCATTGGCGGGCATAGGCTTCGGGGATTTCTTCAATGACAGCCTTGCGGTCCGTTAAGTTGACTCGAAGGCGAAAACCTGTATGTCCGAATCTTGACTGCATTCCCTGACTCCTCGACGGGGGAAGAGGGTGGCTTGTAAAACTAGCATGGCTCAGCCGGGGTTTTCAAAACAAATGTTGTGGGAATCTTTTTTCCTGTACTATACTTCCTTCCTGCGATGAAGATCACCTCCTAAGGGAATTTTCCACCATGAACCTGATCTGTTCTGAATGCGGCAAAGATTATTCTTTCGGCACCCTGGGCCGCTGTACCGGGTGTGAAGGCATCCTCCAGCCCGTTTACCCCGACCAGTCCCTGCGCGCCCTCAAGGATATCCGGAGCGGGGCAGGCATGGATCGCTACCGTCCTCTCATGCCTGTGTCCGGTCCCCTACCCTTTCTGGGAGAGGGGAACACGCCTTTGATCCCTTCGCGGCGCATCGGTCCGGCTCTTGGCCTCAAGCACCTCTACTTCAAACAGGAGGGGTGCAATCCCTCCGGAGCATTCAAGGATCGAGGAGCCTCTCTTGTTGCCGCGCTGGCCCTGGAGGCAGACGCCAGGGGCGTTGTCACGGCATCATCCGGAAATGCGGGCGCTGCTATTGCCGCTTATTCGGCTGCCGCGGGTCTCCCCTGTCTCCTTCTTCTTGAACCAGGGGCGCCTCCTGCGAAGCTTCGCCAGGCTCTCGCCACCGGTGCAAAGGTCCTTACCGTGCAGGGCATTTTCTCCCATGGGCCCAAAGCTTCCGGAGACCTGATTCTAAACCTCGCTGCTGCTCTCAACTTCTATCCAGGTTTTATCTGGGCACCTGTGAACCCTTATCTCCTGGAGTCCATGAAGACCGTCTCTTACGAGGTTACGAACCAGCTGTCCGGAGTTCCCGAAGTCGTCGTATCTCCAGTGGGTGGAGGGGATCTTCTCACCGGCATGTGGCGCGGGTATCTGGAGCTCAAGCGCGCCGGCGTGATCCCGCAACTTCCCCGAATGGTTGGAGTCCAATCCCTCAGCGCTTCCCCTCTGGTCCAGGCGTTTCGGAAGGGCCTCAAGCGCATTGAAACCCTCCCCTGCGCCAATTCGAGGATCTCGGGGATCAACGTGGCATTCAGCGGAGAGCATGCCCTGCAAGCTATAAGGTCGTCTGAAGGGACAGGGGTAGGAGTCCCTGACGAAGAGGCCTTTGAGATGCAGCGGAGGCTCGCACTTGAAGAGGGGATCTGGGTGGAGCCTGCTGCGGTCGTCTCGGTGACTTCCCTCCGTTCACTGGTGGAACAGGGCTGGATCAAACCTCATGAAAGGGTTGTCTGTCTTCTGACCGGGGCAGGCTTCAAGGACAGCAAACTCGCAGAGGCAGAAGCTCAAGCGATCAGCGCTCAGAGCCCGGTGCCTTTTGATGTGAACGCAATCGTCGCTGAAGTTGACAAATAGAAATCCGAGGTTCTCCTATGCAAATCCTGATCGTCAACCAGTCCGAAGTCAGGCAACTCCTTCCCATGGCCGAGTGTATGGAGGTCATGGCTGAAGCCCTCAAAAGCCTTTCCCGGGGTCAGGCCATCCTGCCCCTGCGTCCTGTCATGTGGCTTCCCGAGAAGGTGGGTGCCCTGGGCATGATGCCGGCTTACATGGAAAACCTGGAGCTCATGGGCTTGAAGATCGTGAGCGTCTTCCCGGGCAACCATGGCACGGAGTACGATTCTCACATGGGAGCGGTCATGATCTTCGAGACGAGACACGGTCAACCTCTTGCTATCATGGATGCCACCGAGATCACGGCGATCCGCACGGCCGCCGTGTCTGGAGTGGCGACCAAACTGCTTGCCCGTGAAGCGGCAGGGGATCTTGCCGTCCTTGGTTCAGGCACGCAGGCCAGAACCCACCTCGAAGCCATGCTCCTTTGCAGAAAAATCCGTCGAGTGCGAGTTTGGAGCCGGAACGCCGAAAACGGGCGTCAGTTCGCCGAACGCGAGTCCCGGCGTCACAGCATCCATGTGGAGCTCATGCCCACGGTCCAGGCTGCAGTCCAAGAAGCAGACATCATCTGCACGACCACGTCTTCACCTGATCCGATACTCTTCGGCAAATATCTTTCTGCCGGTGCACACATCAATGCCGTCGGATCGAGCGTCCCCTTTGCCCGCGAGCTGGACACAGAGGCTGTAGTCAAAGCGCGGCTCTTTGTGGACCGCCGGGAGTCCGCCCTGAACGAGGCGGGCGACTTCCTGATTCCCAAAAAGGAAGGGGCTGTAGGAGACAATCACATTCAAGGGGAGATCGGGGAAATTCTTCTGGGGAAAGTGACCGGAAGAAAATCTCAGGAGGAAACAACTCTTTTCAAATCTCTTGGCCTCGCGGTCGAGGACCTCGCATCAGCCAACCACATTTACAGGAAAGCCCTCGCGCAAGGCATGGGAACCAAGGTCGAACTCGGCGGCAGCCGCCAGTAGTTCGAAGTCACCATCTGAGGTTTGAGAATTCTAAAGTGGCA
>JALOPA010000503.1 GCA_025454125.1 Thermodesulfobacteriota bacterium | reverse complement strand
CTTCCGGATGGCCTGAAAATCCTCGGCGGCTCTCCGCTCCATGAGCCACTGGAGGTCAATGCCCTGACTCCAATTCTTTTCGTCGCTGGAGGCGATCACGACGGCGAAAATCCCTTTGTCCTCCAGGATCTCATCGAGGGCCTGGATCATGGCATCGGCGTAATCCAGGTTCATCCGGTTCTCCCTGTTGTTCATGGTGAGAACAGCCACCGTGTCCCTTTTTTCCCAAAGAACGATCGACATACATCCTCCTGATCCCAAATGCGGCGGTCAGAGGTCTGCCCCCGCACTCCGGGGTGCGGCAATCGCTGCCCAGTTGCATGGGTTGGAACCTAATACCCCTTGTATTCGAGCATGGCCTTGTAGTCCTGCGGATTTTGTTTGAGATCCGCCAGGTATTCGTCAATGGCCTGCCGGTACAACTGCGGGTCCATGTCTTCGCCGCCTTTCTTGGCGTTGTACTCCAGGTATTTGCATTTCTTGATCGCCTCTGCCGCTTCCTGCGGATCCAACGGGGAAAATCCGGAGGTGCGCGCGCGCCACATCCCCATGCTCACCCCTTGACGGAGGAAGTATTTCTTTCCCGCCTGAAAGTCCAAGTGGGCGGCCCGCGTGTTCTCCGTCGCGATCACCACATAGTGAGGCCCCGGGGGCACAGAGGTGATAAAATAGGTGTTGCCCTGAGTTTCACCGATGAGCTTTCCGTCCAGGTAGTTCCAGAACACAATCGCCGTCCCCAGCCACGTGTCGCGTATGATCACGAGGGTTGCCATGTCCGGTTGGGAGACGATCTCAGGCTGTCGCTCGGAAACCACCATGTGGTCGGCGACGCAGCTCGATAAAAGAAAGAAGCAGGCCACAAGCAGCAGGATCTTTTTCATGGGTTCTCCTTTCGATTCATGTCAAAGGTTGACGGCCAAGGTGACGTAGATACACGAAGCGACAAAACCGAAAACACTGCGGAGGGCATGAAGCCCGGTCCACCTGATCTGCAATGCGTGAGCGCTCCCTGTGCCGACGGCGGGTGGCGGTCCAGAGAGCGGGCGTCCGTCCTTCCTCATGGCCGGCAGACTGCACGGGATCACAGCGAAGGCGAAAACGGCGCCCACGATCCAGAGCAGCCCACCCCCTACCAGCCAGGCGAGCGCCCCCGCGAGCGCCCCTGCGGCTGCGAGGAAATTCTGTATCCTCATCGTTCGCCGCCGCCAACGCTGGCACTCTCTTTCGTCTCCTTTGACGGCGACGGGCTCGGCCAGAGCCATGGTGAAGGCGGCTCCCGTGAAAAGAGCCGCAGAGAGAACTGACACAAACTGGAGGAGACTGAACACCGTTATCACCTCTTTGGGTTCCTGGCCCGCTCCCTCAGGGGGGAGGAGAGCAAGGAAAATGCCACAAGCAACCGGCCTTCAGGCTGCGGCGAGGCCCTGCCGCGCCGGACCTCAAATCAAATCGGCTCCCCGTTCTGCCAGCAGCTCCCGAAGGACCGACCGATGGCATTTCTCTTCATTCTCGCAGTAACAGCCGAGAGACAGGTTGGTTTGGTGCGAGAGCGCCGCTAGCAGGTCCAACTCTCTGCCCGCCTCCGGACGGTTCATCTCCGCCCGGAACTTCTTTTTGAAGGTTGCCCACGTGCGATCATCTTCAGCCGATTGAGCCTCTTTGACTAATTCGGCGCTCGGGGACAGGTTGGGAAACCAGACATCAAAGAAGTCCTTCGATGCAAAGTCTTCTTTGCGCACCCCCCGGGGCGGCCGGCGGACCGTGCCGATGCGAAGCCCCTCACCGGGTGCTCTGGGGCTGCCAAGTCTAACGATTCTAATCCCCACGATTCCCTCCCTATCGTTGCACTCTCCCATTCCATCAAGAACCAAGAAAGCAGCCGGAATCAAGTCACGCAAAAGAGCACGCTGCCGAGTTCTTCATTCACTGCAAAAAGATGTCGGTACTTCCCAATGCAGGCCTTTGGCCGCAACTCAATACGGTTTAAGACTTTAAACAAGCGGGGCGATCTTGAGAAGGTCCTGTTGAGCCCGCGCCCTATCCCAGTCATTAAGGAGTTCTTGTTGGTGGATCGTCGCCCACTCGATCACCAGCCCCATCGCACGAGGGGGAAGGCGGCCGGAGAATACGGACAGATTGAGGATTCCAATCAAAGCCACATCGCCGCCGTACTCCGCATGGAAGTGCGGCGGGTTGTGGTCATCAAAAAACATCTTGATAAGAATACCGAAGAAACGGCTGATCTCAGGCATAGGCGGACTCGCGGCGCAAGGCAGGGAAAATCTCTTCCGGGCTTTTGCCCGTGGCCCTAAGATATAGGGAATCCGGGCAGAGGTCAACCTGGTCGCCCCAGACAAGTTCGCCAAGGACACCTATCCTAACCTGTTCGAATGCGAGGGGATCACGCCACTGAGCGAAAACGCCTTTCCCCACCAATTCAGAGAGGTCAGCAACCCCACACACACCGTCGTCAAAGGTCAATTCCAGACGGTAACCCTCCAAGATCTTGACCTTAGTTATTTTGACCATGTTGCGGTCCCTCCTCAAAATCGAATCATAGCATAAATTCTGATGTCAAGGAAGATCGCCGCAGGGGAGGGGAAGGGTTGACTTGGGAAGTTCGCTGCCCTAGGATGGATCCGTGATCAAACGCTTCGGTGGCCCACGAGTCAAAGGGGAGAAGTGCTATGAAAAACAGAGGCTCAAGGTTCTTTGTGTTGGCGGCGACGGGGATCCTCTTTCTGCTGTCCGGTTCCTGTGCCATGAATCCGGTGAGCGGCGGACCTGAACTGATGCTCCTCAGCGAGTCCGAGGAAATCCAACTCGGCAAGCAGACCGACGTTCAGGTTCGAAAACAGTACGGCGTGTACGAGGATCAAAAACTGAACGCCTATCTCAACGACATGTGTCAGCGGCTGGCGAAAGTCTCCCACCGACCGAACCTGCCGTACAAATTCGAGATGGTGGATGCCTCTGCGGTGAACGCCTTTGCCGTTCCCGGAGGCTATGTGTACTTCACGAGGGGCATTCTGGCCAGCCTCAACAATGAAGCCGAGCTTGCAGGAGTGATGGGCCATGAGATCGGACACATCACCGCGCGGCATTCGGCCCAGCAGTACAGCCGGGCCCAACTGGCCCAGTTCGGCCTGGTCGTGGGCGGACTGTTTCTGCCCGATCTGGTTTCCGGAGTAGCCCAACTGGGCGTGGGGATGCTGTTCCTCAGTTTCAGCAGGGACAACGAACGGCAAGCCGATGAACTGGGCGTGGAGTACGCGAGCAAGGCCGGCTACGACGCCAAGGAGCTGGCTGCGTTTTTTGAAACCCTGGAACGCATGAACCCGGGTTCGGACCGAAGCGGTTTGCCTGGGTGGTTTTCCACCCACCCGAGTCCTGAAGATCGCGAGGTGGCCGTGCGCCGCGAGGCCAAGGAGTGGCAGCAAAAACTGGGGCTGAGAGATCCGAAGGTGAATCGCGAGGCTTACCTG
>JALOPA010000502.1 GCA_025454125.1 Thermodesulfobacteriota bacterium | reverse complement strand
ATGGAGGACTCTCCTTTTTCTTCGCGGAGACGGATGACATCGGGAATGAGAAGCTTTTCATTGAGCACAAGGGGCGAGTCGGTGATCACAGGTTCCTGGGAGCGCCGGCCGTTTCGAAGCAGGTCCTTGATTTTTTGCACATAGGGTTGGTGAAAATGATCGGTCAGGGAAGTGCCCAGGAGTTCCTCTTCCGTGGCCCCGAGCGCGCGGACGGCGGAGGGGTTGGCAAAGACGATTTTCTCATCGGGTGTGAGCTCCAGGATCCCCTCCGCCAGGTGCTCCAGGACCACTTCAAAGTGTCTTTTCACGGACAGGAGTTCCTCGATGATGACTCGCCCCCGAAGACCCTGGATACCGATGACGGTTGGGTCCGGGGGCGGTCGCCCGATTTGTTCATACCGCTCCATGACCTCCAGCACGTGGCTGGCCATGGTTTGAAAAGGCCCCTTGGCAATGCACGCGTCAGCCCCGAAAGCCGCATGGTCCAAATGCCCTTCGGCTGCAATGGCCGACAGGACAACGATGTAGGCATCGGCCGCCCCGGGCGTGCGCCTCATGATCCGGCAAAGCTTCTCCCCATTGATGTTGGGCATGACCAGATCCACAAAGGCGACCTCCGGACTGAAGCTCTTCAGGGCGTGAAGAGCGGAGAGGCCGTCCGCCGCCGTGACGATCTCATCCCCGCGCTTTTCCAGCAGGCCGCTCATGAACTTCAGGATCACAGGGTGGTTGTCCACGACCAGGACCTTCTTACCCATAGCTCTTTTTCCTCCTGCCTCTCGTTCGTTCCCGCCGGCGGGCTTCGAACACCACTCTGTTTCTTCCGTCCTGCTTGGCCTTTAGCAGGCAACGATCCGCTTCTTGCAGCAGAAAATCCCCGGAGAGAGTTTCCCCGACATCTTTCGGATCAAATCCCGAGATTCCCCAGCTTGCGGTGATGTGGATTGCCCTTCCCTGGGTCCGGAATCGTTCTTGTTCCGCCCCTCGCCGCAGCCTTTCCGCAACGGCACAGGCGCCGCCCGCGTCGGTTTCAGGAAGAACGAGTACGAATTCCTCCCCGCCGTAGCGAGCCGCCCAGTCCAGATTCTGTCGAATGGAGCCTTTGAGAAGCGAGGCAAACCCTTTTAGGACGTCATCTCCCGCCTGATGGCCGTAGGTGTCGTTAACGGCCTTAAAGTGGTCGATGTCACACAGGATCACATGAAGAGGATGGCCGTATCGCACCGAGCGTTTGATCTCATGAGGGAGCTGGTCATTCAGATATCCTCTGTTGTAAATGCCCGTCAAGGGGTCGGTCAGGGACAGGATCTTGATTTCTTCGTTGGCTTTCTTCAGGGATCTCTCCAAATCCAGAATGCGGAGGCCTGTCTTGATCCGTGCCAAAAGCTCCTCCCGATGGAAGGGCTTTGTGATGTAATCGTCCGCTCCCGCTTCGAGCGCTTTCACCACATCCTCCTTGGAATCCTTGGCCGTCAGGAAAATGATGTACACATACCCCTGCGCAGCGTTGTGCCGGAGGGCTTTGCAGAGTTGGATGCCGTTCAGTTCCGGCATGACCCAATCCATCAGAACGACAGGCGTGAAATCCCGCCTGAACAGATCCAGGGCCTCCTCACCGTTTGCCGCCACGGTGACCGCAAATCCGGCATTGTTCAAGATGGTCTCAAGAAGTTTCCGGGTGGCTGGATGGTCTTCAGCCACCAGAACGGGTGTACCGGGCGTCCCGTCTGCCCCCGCAAGTGTCTGTTCCATGGTCCATGCTCCTAAGCGTGATGCGTTCGTGACAACTCGGATACCTCCCCCTTGAGGGAATCCAGGTGATGCCGGATGACCTCGGCCGCATCCCCTGCTCCGGCCATGATGCCCTGGCGCGCCTTCATTTCTATGTCTCTGGCCGCAGACGAAATCTCCTGAAGCCCGAGGTTTGCCGAGGCCCCTTTGATGGAGTGAGCCGACTGGACGGCCAGAAGCGCATCTCCATCCTGAATGGCTTGGCCGAGAGCATCCAGATCCGAAACCGTGGTGTCAATGAAAAGGTTCAGAATCTCTTCGCACTCGGGCTCATCCAGTCCCAGTTCTTCAGCTATGGCGGATAAACTCATGGACACACTCCTTTCCCTGTTTTAAAAAAATTTCCCTGCGGAAGCCGAGGGAGAAACGCTCTCCTTGGACGACCACTCGCGGATTCTTTCCAGGAGAATCTCTTTCCTGACGGGCTTACTGATGTAGTCGTCCATTCCCGCCTCGATACACTTCTCGCGGTCCCCTTCCGCGGCCTGAGCCGTCATGGCAATAATGGGAACGCGGTTTCGGCCCGGGAGCTGCTGTTGCTCCTCCCAGCCTCTGATCGCCCGGGTGGCTTGAAACCCGTCCATGCCCGGCATCTGCACATCCATGAGGATCACGCTGTACCGCCGCGGATCCCCGGTGTATTTATCGAGGGCCTCTCTTCCCGAGCCGGTCACGTCCACCTCCACCCCGGCCTTGTTCAGCATCAGGCACGCCAGCTTCTGATTCACCGGATTGTCTTCGGCCAGAAGAACCCGCAGGCCGGCCCTCTTCACATCAAGCAGGGTGGCCGCTTTCGAATTCTCCGGGTGCGAGGCTTCCCGCGCGGTTGCCTTGGAATCGGGCTCCCGACGGCTCCGAACCATCCAGACGGTGAATCGAAAGACACTTCCTTGACCCACGGTGCTTTCCACCCAGATCTCCCCTTCCATGAGTTCCACCAGCTTCTTGGCGATCGAAAGCCCGAGACCGGTGCCCTCGTACTTTCTGCCGGGCGATCCGTCGATCTGGCGGAAAGGCTCGAAGATCCGTTTCCATTGATCCTCTGCGATACCTATCCCCGTATCCCGCACCTCCGCCAAAAGCTTGACCTTGCCGTCCGTGTTTTGTGCCACAGACAGTCGAAGCCCGATCTGTCCCGCTTCCGTGAACTTGGCCGCATTGCCCAGGAGATTGATGAGCACCTGCCGGAACCGCTTGGGATCGCCTCTCAACATGGGCGGCACCGCCTTGTCCACCTGGCAGATGAGCTCGACGGATTTCCGTTCCGTGGTGGGGCGCACCAGTTCGCAGATGTCGGAGGCCACGACTGCCGGATTGAAGTCGGAGATCTCCAGGGTCATGCGTCCTGCTTCGACCTTGGACAGATCCAGGATGTCGTTGATCAGGGCGAGGAGGGATTCGCTGCTTCTCTTCACAATGCCCGCATAGTCTTTCTGCTCTTCGTTCAAACCGCTTTCCAGCAGCATATCCGAAAAGCCGATGATGGCGTTCAGCGGGGTTCGGATCTCATGGCTCATGGCGGCCAGGAACTGGCTTTTGGCCGCGTTGGCGATTCCCGCTTCAGAGGCCATCTGATTGGCCCTTTCAATGGCTTTTTCCAGCTCTTCGTTGGTTCGTTCCAGGTTCTGCTTCGCTTCCGAGAGATCCCTGTTGGTTGCCCGCAGCTCCCGGGTTTGCTTGTCGATCTCCTCCTTGAGT
>JALOPA010000501.1 GCA_025454125.1 Thermodesulfobacteriota bacterium | reverse complement strand
CCTTGGGGCTTTGGCAGGCGCCGGCCAGGAATACCCCGTCGGTCGCCGTATTGAGCGGTCCCAGCTTGGGATGTTCCTCCAGGAAAAAACCGTCGGCGCCCACGTTGATGCCGAAAATCCTGCCCATGTCGGCCGCATCCTGGCGGGCCTCCATGGCGGCGCACAGGATGACCATGTCCACGGGCTTTCGGTAGCGCTTGCCCAGGAGCGTGTCTTCACCGATGACGATCAGCTTGCCCTCCTCGTCAGCGGTCAGAGCCCGATCCGTGACTTCGGCGGGCTTGCCCCGAACAAAATGGATCCCCTCCTCCTGGCACCTGCGGTAGAATTCCTCGTATCCTTTTCCGAAACAGCGCATGTCGATGTAGTAGTCATAGATTTTCACGTGGTGCCCCACCTTGTCCCGGATCAGGTGCCCGTATTTGAGCGCGTACATGCAGCAGACTCTGGAGCAGTACTCGTGGTAGTTCTGATCGCGGCTGCCCACGCAGTGGATGATGGCCACGCTCTCCGGAGGCTTTGTGAAGTTCCCGTCCTCGTCCCGGAGAAGGATCTGCCCTGCGGTCGGCCCGGTGGCATTGTTGATGCGCTCGAACTCCAGGCTGGTGACCACATTCGGGTATTGGCCGTAACCGAACTGCTTCATGGGACTGGGATCCATCAGGTCATACCCGGTGGCGACGATAATGGTCCCCACCGGGAATTCGATGACTTCCGGTTTCATGGTGTGATCCACCGCTTTGGCCTCGCACACGCGAACACATTCCATACACTCGCAGCAAACCCCGCAGTTGAGGCAGCGGTCGGCCTCCTCCTTGGCGTCGGCTTCAGAAAACCCCTGATCCACCTCCACAAAGGAGCCCGTCCTCTCTTCTGGCTTTAAGTGAGAGGTCTTTGCCCTGGCCTGCTTATGGACATCCGGGGGGACCGGTTCCCAATCCTGTCCGGGCGGCGCTTGGAGCCTTTTCTCCTCTGCGAAGAGCCGGAGGTCTTCGCCGTTGAGATAGCGGTGAATGGCTTCCGAAGCTTTATGCCCGGCCGCCACGGCTTCGATCACCGTGGCCGGGCCGGTGACCATGTCGCCTGCGGCAAAAACATGGGGCAGATTGGTCTGCATGGTGTAGGGATTGGCTTCCACCGTGCCCCATCGGGAGACCTTGAGGCTTCCGTCACTTGAAGCGAAGGAAAGGTCAGGCCTCTGACCAATCGCCGGGATAATCGCGTCGCAGGGAATGACAAACTCCGAACCCTCCACCGGCACAGGTCTTCTGCGACCGCTCGCATCCGGTTCTCCGAGTTCCGTGCGCATGCACTCGAAACCCGTGACCCTGCCGTCCTCCCCGACCACGCGCACAGGGGCGGTGAGATAATGAATTTTAACTCCCTCGGATACCGCTCCTTCAATTTCCTCGGGGTAGGCAGGCATTTCTTCCCGGGTTCGGCGATAGACCACCGTGACCTCCTGGCAGCCCATGCGCTTGGCCACCCGGGCCGCATCGATGGCCACGTTTCCGCCCCCAACGATCAGCACACGGTCTCCGGGCTTGCGGCCCTGCCCCAGGTTCACGTCTCTCAGGAAATCGACCGCGTCCAGCACACCGCTGTAGTCCTTTTCGCCCGCGATGTTGGCCTGAATGCTCTGATGCGCGCCTACAGCGAGAAAGACGGCCTGGTATCCCTGCTTTTGAAGACCCTCGATCGTGAAGTCCCGGCCGAGGGACTGATGGGTTTTGGCGTCGATCCCATGGCGGAGGAGGTAATCGATTTCCTGGTCCAGAACCTCTCGCGGCAGCCGGTAGTCCGGGATGCCGACCCGAAGCATGCCGCCCAGTTCGGGCAGGGCTTCAAAAAGAGTCACCGGATACCCTTTCAGGCGGAGATCATAAGCCACGGTGAGACCCGCAGGCCCTGAGCCGATGACAGCCACTTTTTCCGTCCGTTCCTGAATCTGAGGCACAGGGAGCTTTCGGAAATCCACCTGATCCACGGCAAAACGCTTCAGGTCCCGGATCGCCACCGCCTCATCCACATCCAGCCTGCGGCACTGGGCCTCGCAGGGATGAGGGCACACCCTGCCCAGAACTCCGGGTAAGGGAAGTTTTTGCATGATGAGTTTGACGGCTTCCGTGTATTTCCCTTGTTGGATCAACTGGACATACCCCTGCACGTTTACCCCGGCCGGGCATGCAAGGACACAGGGGGCCCGATCTTTCTTTTCAATGGCGAAAGTGATGGGGACCGCCTGGGGGAAAGAGCGGTAAATGGCCTTGCGATCGGCCAGCCCCTCCTCCCACTCACTGGGCCGGAGAACCGGGCACGCGTTGGCACACTCTCCGCAACCGGTGCACACGCCCTCCTTCACATATCTCGGCTTGCGGAGCACCTTGACCTTGTAATTTCCGATGTAGCCGGAGATCTCTTTGACCTCGCTGTAGGTGAGCAGTTCAATGTTGGCGTGTTGGCCGACGGAGACCATTTTCGGGGTCCCGATGCAGGCGGCACAGTCCAGGGTGGGAAAGGTCTTGTCAAACTGAAGCATGTGGCCGCCGATCGTGGTCTCTCGCTCCACGAGATAGACCTTGTGACCGCCCTCGGCAATGTCCAGTGCAGACTGCATTCCGGAAATTCCCCCTCCCACCACGAGCACATCAGGATGGACCTTGACGTTGCGGGCGAAGAGGCGTTGATGGTGATTGACCCGTTGGACAGCCGCAGCCGCCAGAGTCTTTGCCTTGCGGGTCGCCTCGTCCGAGTCCTGGGTCACCCAGGAAACCTGCTCCCGCACCGAGGCCATTTGAAAGAAAAAAGGGTTGAGCCCCGCCCGCTGGCAGGCTCCCTGAAACGTCTTTTCGTGCAGCCTGGGGCTGCAGGAGGCCACGACCACCCGGTTCAGGTGGTGAGTGTTGATGTCCTTTTCAATCATCTCCTGGCCCGGGTCCGAGCACATGAACTTGTAATCCCTGGAGACGACCACGTTGGGAAGGCCTCGAATAAACTCGGCCACTTCTTCAACGCGAACTCTCCCCGCGATGTTGACGCCGCAGTGGCAAATGTAAAAGCCGATCCGGTTTGACATCCTTTGACCTCGCTGAAAATGAAGCACCGCCACGCCACGGTGACCCTCAGGCCACCGGAAGTTTCGTGCCCTTTGCCTTCAACACCTTTTCGGTCATATCGAGCAGTTCATCCGGTTCAGGCGGCTTTTCGATGTGAGCCTCCGGTTCCGGCAGGGACTCGCCCGTGTAGCGGTTCAAAATGTTTTGAGAATGAAAGAACGTTTTTTTAGCAATGCCCGAGAGCATGATCACGGGAATATTCTTTGTCGCCGGATCGCTCCTGAGGTTCCGGTAAAGCTGGATGCCGCCCTCCTTGGGCATCATCACGTCCAGGACGATGACCGAGGGTTTTCCCTCTTTCGCTTTTTGGAGGCCTTCGACGCCATCCGCAGCCACGATGGGTTTGTAGCCCTTTGTTTCATTTTGTCTTTTTCATGGCGATGCTCCCCAAGAAGGTTGCAAAACTTAAAATAAGACTTCTTCGCGGCTAAGTAAAGCACGAATCGTGCCATGAGGAATCGGGGTCACAACTCCAGTGAATTCGGGAGGGAAGACGAAGAGAGAAAGAGGTTCTCAAGAGGATGTTGCAAAAAGCACAACATTATGAAGCACATCCCGCAACATATTGCAACGAAAGGGGATCGGCCGGGGGCCCTTCAGAAAAACAGAGCCTTAAGGCTGCAGATGGTGGCGTTTCATTTTCCGCCAGAGGGTCGTTCGGTCCATCTGCAGGGCTCGGGCCGCTTCCCCTCGGTGCCAGTGGTGTTTTTCGAGGGCTTGAAGGAGACGCTCCTTTTCACTGGGGAGGTTTTCCGGCCTTCCGGCCTCTGCCCTTGAACCTGCAGCAGGCATGGCTTTGCGCAGAAAGAGGGGGAGGTGCTTGGGCTCGATGGCCTCCTCCTGGCAAATAATGAGCGCGTGCTCCAGGACGTTTTCCAGTTCCCGCACGTTGCCGGGGAAGTCGTAATTGAGAAGAATCGCCATGGCTTCCTCGGAGATTCGGCTCGCCTTTCGCTCCTTGGCCGAACTGAGCTGCCTCAGGATGTGCTCGATCAGGAGAGGGATGTCCGCTCTTCGCTCTTTGAGGGGAGGAAGTTCCAGCCGAATGACGTTGAGCCGGTAGAAGAGGTCCTCGCGAAATCGTTTCGCTTCCACCATGCCCTCCAGCACGCGATTGGTGGCAGCAATGATGCGCACATCCACTTTCGTGGTTTTTCTGCTTCCCAGCGGGTAGAACTCCTTGTCCTCCAGAACCCGGAGGAGCTTGGCCTGAAGAGAGAGAGGGAGATCGCCGATTTCATCCAGAAAAATGGTTCCCCCCTCGGCTTCCTGAAACCGTCCGGGCTTGTCCCTGTCGGCGCCGGTGAAGGCGCCTTTCACGTACCCGAACATCTCGGACTCCAGGAGCGTATCCGGCAGGGCCGCACAGTTGACCTTCACCATGGGCTTATGGGTGCGCCTGCTGGCATTGTGAATCACCTTGGCGAGAAGGTCTTTGCCCGTGCCTGTAGGACCTTCGATGAGCAACGTGGCATCGCTCTCTGCAATCACGGGGACGATTTCAAAAACCTTCTGGATGGAGGGATCTTTGCCGATCATGTCGGCAAAGGCGTAGCGACTGGTGATGGCGCGCTGCAACTGGTCCAGGAGGGAAAGATCCTGAATGGTGGCCAGGCCGCCGATCACGCGGCCCCCCTCGTTTCTGAGGGCCATGTAGTTTCCCCGGATGGGAATCCCCCGCCGGTCTTTGGTGGTCAGCAGGCCTTTCTTGTTGGAGCGGGCTTTTCCGTCTTCCACGGCCTGTTTCAGGAAAGCGGTCCCGTCCGAAGCCCCCTCTCCCAGGAGCAAGGAACAGGGTTTTCCGATGATTTCTTCCCGCTTGAACCCCGAGATTTTTTC
>JALOPA010000500.1 GCA_025454125.1 Thermodesulfobacteriota bacterium | reverse complement strand
TGGCGCGGCCCTGAGAGGAAAACCATCTTCTCTTCGAGATCTTTTCTGATAGCCTCTTCAATGTAACGGGTGATCATGGCACGTAAAATTTTGCCATAAAGCAAAAAAAATTACAAACAATTTTGCTTTCAGGCAAAATAGCTTGGGATTGGCGAAAGCGAGTTCTGATGTTGCGACAACCACGTGCTGAATACCTTCTGCCGCGACAGAACAATCGCTATTTACAAACGCTCGAACCGCCATATCTTTGTGACTAATCATTTTATGGGCTTTTCAGGATAGGAGGTAGTCGTGAGCGGAACAGGGTTTGCCCGAATGGGCCACATTCCGGCTTTCCTTGCACTGCAAAAGAGCACCATCGGTCTTTTGATCATGGTGATGCTGGTGGACATGGGGGAACGTATGGCCGAACGTTTCCTGCCCATCTACCTGATGGCGCTCGGAGGCGGCGTGATTTCTATCGGGCTTCTGGGGGCCATGGACAACCTGCTCTCCGCCCTTTATTCGTTTCCCGGCGGCTACTTGTCCGACCGCATCGGCGCCAAGAGAGCGCTCGCGATCTTTAACCTGGTCGCCATGATCGGTTTCGGTATCGTGATTGCCGTGCCTTCCTGGCAAGCTGTTTTGGTAGGAGCCGTGTTTTTCATCGCCTGGTCGGCTATATCTCTGCCTGCCACCATGAGCCTGATCTTCAGGGTCCTGCCCAGGAACAAGCGCACCATGGGCGTGAGCATGCATTCCCTGGTCCGCCGTATCCCCATGGCCCTTGGCCCGGTTCTGGGCGGTCTCTTCATCGGTCTTTGGGGAGAGCGCGACGGGGTTCGCTTCGCCTTTGCAGCAGCCTTTGCCATGGCGGCAGCCGCTTTGGTCTTGCAACAGCGGTTGATCGAGAACGACTCTGCCGGCAACTCTTCAACGCAAGGGACGTGCGAACCTGTTCCCGAAAAAAATCCCCTTAAGCTCTTTCGTCTGATGAACCCGGCCATGAAGGGGCTGCTGGTCACCGATATTCTGGTGCGTTTTTGCGAGCAGATCCCTTATGCCTTCGTCGTGGTCTGGTGCATGAAGGCTATCGCGCAGCCTGTTACGGCGCTGCAATTTGGGGTTCTCACCACCATTGAGATGGCCACGGCTGTGCTGGTGTACGTGCCTGTGGCGTATCTGGCCGACCGCAGCACCAAGAAGCCTTTTGTGACGATCACCTTCGGCTTCTTCACTCTTTTTCCCCTGATGCTCCTATACAGCCGGTCATTCGAGTGGCTGGTCCTAGCCTTTATTGTGAGAGGGCTCAAGGAGTTCGGCGAGCCGACGCGAAAAGCCCTGATCATGGACCTGGCGCCGGACAACTGCAAGGCCGGGATGTTCGGACTCTATTATCTCATCCGCGACGTGTTTGTTTCCCTGGCGGCCTTTGGCGGAGCCTTTCTGTGGCAGATCAGCCCTGAGACAAACTTTGTCGTGGCCTTCCTGTTCGGTGTCTTGGGGACCATCGGGTTCGCCGTGTTCGGCCGCGACATCCACACCGGCCGATCCATGGTAAACACGGGGTAATGCTTTGCAGAAGGAGTCCTCGCCAAAGGCCCAATCCAAGGCCGCGGCCTGGACTCTTATCTCACCTCAGACCCGCTTTGCGCAGGGCCTCAGTGACGCAATTCAAGTCATTTTCTTCTTTGTAGGGGAGTGTCCTCGCGTAGTCCTCGATAGAGAATCCCGGGGCGACCCTTAAGACTTCGGATGCGACTGCTCGCGCCTCAGCGTCTCGACCCATGAGGCTATAGGTGCAAGCCAGGCTAACGTGCCCTTCAAGATAGTGGGGGTTGCCTTGCATCGCCCTCTTGAACTCCGTGATAGCCTCCTTGTATTGTTTCGTCATTCGATAGGCTTCCCCTAAGTTGCGTACCCAGTAGGGTGGAGGGAAAGGGTTGAGGCGGATAGCCTTCTCCAAGAACCTTATGGCCTCATCGGACCTTCCAGCATAGATGAGGGCAGACCCCAGCCATTCATACACGAAAGCCAAACCAGCTCCCAGGGTTACCGCCTTTTGGGCTTCGGCAATCGCCTCGTCATGCCGCCTTTTGTAAAGGTGAATTTGGCTCATCAGTCCATGGGGACCCGGCAAGGAGTCATCCAAGGTGAGAGATTTCCTGCCAAGTTTGACCGCCTCATTGAAAGCGGACTCTGGGGAAGAACTCCAGCCGGATAAAGATTCCATTAAGCAGGTAAAGCCTAACAAAACATAGGGTTGAACCCAGTTCGGATCGGAGCGAATGGCGTCTTCAAACATCCGCCGGGCCAGTGCATTGTCGTCTTTGTTGCCGCGAATCAGAAGATCCTGCCCCTGTAACCACTTCAAGTAAGCATCGAGGTTGTTCGTGCCTTTTCCAAATATTCGAGCTTGCTCTCCTTCTGTAAGTTTGATCTGCAACGCTTGTGTGATTCTCAACGTGATCTCATCTTGCAGAGCGAAAATGTCTTTCATTTCGCGGTCGTATCGTTCTGCCCAGAGGTGCTCGCCCCGGCCGGCATGGATCAATTGTGCATTGACGCGAACCCGGTCCCCAGCCTTCCGAACACTCCCCGTCAGAATGTACTGCACCGCCAGCTCTTGACCGACCTGACCTAGATCCACATCCTTGCCTTTGTAGGCAAAGGTCGAACCGCGGTCAATCACGAGCATCTTCGGAGTCTTTGAGAGGCTGGTGATGATTTCTTCTGTAATCCCATTGCTGAAGTAATCCTGCTCGCTATCGCCGCTCAAGTTGACGAAGGGCATTACAGCGATGGAAGGCATGGTCATGGGCTCATGCTCTTCCTTTACCGGGCGCCCAGTTGAAGCGAGATCTTCCGATACTTTGTAGACGTGAACGGGTCGGATCACATTCTTGACCTTGTGACTTCCCATGTCCTCGTAATTCAGAGGCAGTTTCTGCTCTACCTGCTCATGGGCGCTCCCGGAAATACAGATCCCTCCTGCCTCTGCCAGACTTTCGATCCTCGCAGCAATATTCACCCCGTCACCGTAGATCCGTTCACCCTTCTCAATCACGTCTCCGAGGTTGATCCCGATCCGGAACTCCATCCTTCGGTTCTTGGGCAGACCATCATTTCTAGACCGCAGTTCCTTTTGGGTTTCAGCAGCGCATTCAACGGCATCCACCACACTGGGAAACTCGGCGAGAACATTGTCCCCCGGTGAGTCCACTACGCGACCCCCGTGCTGCTTGACCAGGGAAAACATCACCTGCTTGTAATCTTCGAGGGTTTTGACTGTCGCGGCTTCATCCTCTCCCATGAGACGGCTGTACCCTGCGACATCGGCGCTGAAGACAGCGCTCAGTTTCCTCTTGAAATCCTGCGAGTTCATGGGATCACCCCCCAAACGAAAGGAGCCTCCGGAAAATTTAGCTCAAGCTGCGAGCTAAAAGGTAGGCTGAATTGTTCTGGGATGAAGATGACGATAGACTACCTTGAGGGAGGTGTCCAGACCCTTTA
>JALOPA010000499.1 GCA_025454125.1 Thermodesulfobacteriota bacterium | reverse complement strand
GGGAAGAGCGGACCTTCCACAACAACTTTTGATCCGAACGAAGAATTGATTGTTGTAGTTGTACTGACTGCATTACCATATTTGTCAATAACGGAATAATGAGTTGTTTCTTCGCTTTCTGGATGTGAATCTGGTATACCAGGTAAAATTTCTAATGAGGACTTAGCTGAATCGTTTATTTTATTAAAAATTTCATTGGCATACTTTTTTGATAATAGCCATTTCAGAGGTACGTTATAGAAATCTGGATCACCAATGTATTTAGAACGATCGGCGAAGGAGTATTTCATTGCTTCGATTAGATAATGATAATAATAACTACTTCCCCATTCTTTTCTTTCAAATTCTTTTTTCTCCAAAATATTAAGCATCTGTAGAAGAGAAACTCCCCCTCCCCCTCCAGCCTTCCGAAGAGGGGGGTCTGGGCATTGTTGGAAGCGATGGAGACTTGGGGCCGAAGATAGGCGCCCAGCTCCGTTCCCGTGACCACGCCGTCTTTGTTGACGTCCGCCTCTCCCTCGATGGCGCGAAGGAAGAACCGCGTGAAAAGCCCATGACCCTCTTTCTCTACAACCTGTTCACCCTGGCCCCCGGCCGTGACCATCTGAACGGTCCTCATGGAGGCGACCTTGCGCAGGTACCCACCGAGGCCGGGATCAGGGCCCATGGCCCTGGCCAGGCCGATGCCCGAGTAACACGAATCCATGGCGTACAGGATGTGCTTTGCAGGGAGGAGATTGGAAAGCTCTTTGATCTGCTCCATGGAGATCGCGTTCGCCGCGTAGTTGGACAGGTCCGCATCCGCGGGAATGATATAACCCTTTTTCCCGCCTGCCGGTGTGTCCTCGGTCTGGCCGTGTCCGGCGAAGAAGAAGACGACTCGATCTTCTCTGCCGACCTTGGCCGGCAGCTCGAATCCGAGAACGGTCAGGATCCTTCTCTGCGTGGCGTCCTTGTCCAGGAGGGTGATGATCTCGTCGAAGCCGGATTCCTGCAGTTTCTTTTGAATCGCTTTGGCATCCCTGACCGCGAATTCGAGGACCGGCCATTTCGTGTAGTTGTTGATCCCGATGACCACGGCGAAAGACTTCTGGTAAAGCTCGCGGGCGTCGGGCATGGCGGCTTTTTGTGCGGCCAGGGCGACCTCCGGCTCGATCCGCTCCAGGGTCGCCTCCATGGTGGAGATATTGCCGGGAACGTCGCTCGCTTCGATCACGATTCTGTTGACGCCGACCTGGAGGGAGAGGTCCTTGAGAAAGTATCCGTCCTCCTCCAGGGAGGCTTCCCTGCGGTTCACGCGCACCCATGCGACGCCGCTCTTGTCCGTAACGCGTCCCCTGACCGTGATGTTTTCCTGGCCGAAGGAGGCCTTCTCTCCCGGGACCAGCGCAGGCTCGAACAGAATGAGCCTGGGGCCGACCATGTCCGTTTCCTTGCCGATCCGAGCTTTCAGCGCAAGAGCCGGTTCATAATCGTCTTTGATGCTGAGCGACTTGGTGAGCTGGCGCTGGGCTTCATCCGGATTTCCCTTTTGAAACAAGACGTCCGCAAGCAGATAGTAAAGCTTGTGGTTCGTCGAGCCCAGCGATGCCGCTTTGGAGAAATAGTCTATCGCTCTATCATCCTCTCTTTTGTTCCGGAGCCAGTTGCCGACCAGCTCATAGGGCCTTATGAAACCGGGGCAGAACTCGATGGACTGCATGTAGAACCGCGCGGCATCGTCGTCGCTCTTGTGAGCCATCCCCACGGAAAACAAGGAGAGAGCCTTGTCGCAGTCCGTAGCCGAAGCCACACTGCAGACGCCGAGGCACAGAACCATCAGGGCAAGGGATCCCAAGGTTCCTTTTGCTTTGGGCGAAGCGCGTCTGTTCATGATTTCCTGACCCCGCAACCGGCTGCCGCAAGGACGTTCTTCAGAAAATTGCTAAATCCGGACAAAACGTCGGGCTTCATCGAAAACCCATGACTTGGTGCTTGAACTCCGACAGGCCTCTGAACACTTCAGACCGCCAACCCGCTTGACGGGCCGCTTCCACATACTCCGGGAGGTCATCGGTGTGGAAATGAGGCCGCCCGCCGCCACAGTATCGTTCTGCGACCAGTTTGTAAATCGCGGGGTCGGGTTTTGCCACGCCCTCCAGGTATGAAACAATGCAGCCGTCCATGAGTTCGAGAATGTCATATGTCTTCAGAAGAAAGCTCCAGTGAACCTCTATGGTGTTGGTGAGGGCTACAAGAAGGAAATCCTTCTTGAGTTCACGGAGCATTCCCTTCATGCCCGGAACTTCCCCTGTGAAAATCGAGCAGGAAAGGGCATCCCATTCGGAAGGGGACAGGGAGACGGCGAGGGAGGCATTGAGTTCAGGGACAATGTCTTCCATGGAGGCTTTCCCTGTCTGGACCGGCAAAAAGAGCCTGTCAATGGCGGATAGGGGAGGAAGGTTGACCCTGTCCCCCCGGTTCTCGGACAGGGCTTTGATCAACGGCTTGAGGTCAAAGCCCACCAGCACTCCGCCCACATCCAGAACGATGACCGGCTTGTCGTTTCTTGAATGAATCATGATGACCTATCACTATAGAAGAGGGCAACTCGGGAGCCGATGATATCCCGGAATGCCCTTTCATAACCAGCGAAAATTTGCCGGGGAAAGTGTTTCCCTCCATCGCCATCCCTCTGGCAAAACTTGCTTTCCCTTCGATTTTAGAATAGTATCTTAACATGCCAACGATAAGCGCTTTTTATGGAATCGTGATCCAGATGTTCTGGGCCGACCATGCGCCGCCTCATTTTCATGCTCTCTATGGTGAGCATGAAGCGTTGGTCAACGTGAGGACGTTGGAAGTCATGCAGGGGAGCCTGCCCAGAAGAGCACTTGTTCTGGTGCTGGAGTGGGCAACGCAACACCGTGGAGAGCTGTTGGAGAATTAGAAATTATGCGGAAAGAAGCAGCCATTGAACAAAATATCTCCGCTAGAGTAACACCTTCGGTTCCCTGGCGCCTGATCGACGTTCAGGCCCTTTCTGGCTACCGCCTCAAGGTGCGTTTTCAGGATGGTCTGGAAGGGTTGGTAGATCTATCGGCTTTGGTGCTGTCCGAACATGCTGGAGTGTTTGCTGCGTTGCGTGATGAAACGGTTTTTCGGGGTGTCTTTCTCGAATACGGTGCGGTGACGTGGCCGGGTGAGATCGACTTGGCGCCCGATGCAATGTATGAAGAGATCAAGAAAAATGGCGTGTGGCTGCTCAGGTAACCTCGCCCTCCCGGAACTTCTGAAAGGGGCGTTTAGCTTCCCTTAATCGTTTATAGTCCAACAATCCATAAGGAACTTCTTATCCTCTGATTCCCTCATGCCCCATCTCACCCGTTTGCTCATCTTCACCTTCATCGAGGAATTCGCCACGGTCCTGGTGCACCGTGGGGTCTACTTCTACACCCGCGAGGCTCTCGGCTTTGGAGAAACTGAAAACCTTCTCCTTGCGCTGTGCATGGGCGC
>JALOPA010000013.1 GCA_025454125.1 Thermodesulfobacteriota bacterium | reverse complement strand
GACAAAAAGCTGAAGGTGAGGCTTCCGGCCTGCCAGCCCCTCGAGGCGCTCCTCGAATCCAAAAAGGTCATTCACGCTCTCGCCTCTTCTTAGCAGGTTTCTCTCTTTTTCTATAAGTGATTTCCAAACGTTGGATCCTTTGCCCAACCCAAGATTATACTTGCAATTTCTCCGTGACCTGGTAGTCTAAAAAACTGGATTACTGTTGCTGTTCCTGGTCCACAGGGAGTGATTAGCGCGATTTCTAAACGTCTCTTGGTTGTGATTGCGGCATGTGTTGCGGCTTGCCCGGCGTGCGACCTCTTTGACCGGCCGGCCGAGAAGGTGGTCCTCACCGTGGGCAACCGCAAGATCACACCGGAGGAATGGAGAGCCCAACGCAAGCGGGTGGGCCTTGAGCTCGCAGGGACGAGTCAGGAGCGCCTTGACGCGTTTGTCGATCGGGTGGTGGATCATTATCTGATTCTGGAATACGGGAAGGAGCAGGGCCTCTCGGTGCCGGACGAAGAACTCGAAACCGCGGTGAGAGACATAAGAAAAGATTACGCCGAGAAAGATTTCCAGGAATTTCTGCTGAAGGGATACATCGACTACGGCGAATGGAAAGAGGGCTTGAGGGAGCAACTGCTCATCCGGAAGATCACCAGCAAGGCCTCCGCAGCCGGCCCACAGATTTCCATCGAAGAGATCAAGGCCTATTACGAAGCTCACCCTGAGGAGTTTCGTCGTCCGGCCATGGTTCGCTTCAGGCAGATCGTGACGCGAACCAGGGAGGAAGCGGAAAACCTGCAGAAAAGGCTGGTGCAGGGAGGAGACATGGCGGCGACCGTGGCGGAGGCTTCCAAGGTGCCTGCTTCGGCCGGCGGCCCTGAACCGGGCTGGTTTGCCAGGGGAGACCTGGATGAATCCATTGAAAAGGTCATTTTTTCCCTTCCGGTCGGGAAGGTGAGCGGGGTGGTCGAAACCCCATACGGGTTTCATATTTTCGAAGTTCTGGGGAGAAAGTCCGAAGGAGTCAGAAGCCTTCACGAGGCGATGAGAGAGATCGAAGCCAAACTCCTCGCAGAGAGGATGGAAGCGTTTTATGCGGATTGGCTTCAGGGACTCCGGAAAGCCATCCCTGTGAAAATCGATCGGGAACTCGTGAAAGAGCTGGAGCAGGGAGGATGAGAGTGTTTGGACGGCTGTTTTTTATGATTCTGATGGTGAGCCTGTGGCTCGAGCCCCCGGCCGGTGCGGAAATCTGCAACCGGGTGGTGGCGGTTGTGAACAACGACGTGATCACGCTGTATGAATTGAACAACCGGATAAGAGAGATGACGGGCCAAGCGCCTGAAGAGCTCATACAGAAGAACGAGCCCATGTACCGCGATGCGGAGAAGAAGATCCTGGAGCTGCTCATCGATGAAAAGATCGCGCAGGCGAAAATCAAAGAGCTGAGAATTCAGGTGTCTGACCGGCAGGTGGACAATTTTCTCGATAAGCTGAAGCGGGACAACCAGTGGACCCAGGAAGATCTGGTCGCAGGGCTTGAAAAGGAAGGCCTGTCCTACGAAAAATACCGAGAGCGGGTGAGAAAGGATATCGAAAGGGCCCAGCTCATCGAGTACGAAGTGCGATCCAAGATCATTATCCGGGATGAAGCCGTTCAGAAGTACTACGAAGACCACAAGGGGACTTTTGGGGTTGCGGAGAAGGTCCAACTGGCCGGAATTTTCCTGATGCGAAAGAACATGAAAAGCGACGAGGAAATGCGAGAGCTTTACAGAAAGGCGCAGGAGATTACAGCCAAACTCAAAGAGGGCGCTGATTTCTCTCAGATGGCCATGACCTACTCTGAAGGTCCTGGGGCCAAGCAGGGTGGGGATCTGGGCCAGTTCACTGTGGATCACCTCGAGGCGGGGCTGAAGAATTTGGTCGAGGCGCTCCCGGAAGGAGGGGTCAGTGACCCCCTCATCAGGCCGAACGGCATTCAAATCATCAAGGTGGTCAAGAAGCAGACCGGCAAGATCCGTTCCCTGGAGGAGATGAAAGACGCGATTTACGATATCCTCTATCGGGAGGAAGTGAACCGGCGGTACCAGGCCTGGATCAAAGAACTGAGGGACGGCGCGTATACGCGGGTCATGAACTAGCAGGCCGAGAAGAGAAGTGACAAGGGACGAGTAACGAGTGACGAGTTGATATTCTGATCTCGGGACGTGTCACTGTGAAGGTTATGGGTTTGGAGACAGAGCAAAAGGAAATCCAGGAGGCACAGGGAGAAAACCAGCAGCCGCAGGCTCCCCCGGCCCCCCAAAGCGTCGGGACCCTGCTGAAGTCAGAAAGGGAGCGGCTTGGCCTGAGCCGGGAGCAAATCACCGAAAAGACCCGGATGAGAGCGCAGATCGTTGAGGCCCTTGAGAATGAAGCCTGGGGGGCTCTACCTCCTCCGGTTTTTGTCCGGGGTTTTTTGAGGACGTACGCAAAGGTGCTGGGCATCGGCCAGGAGGCGGTGCTCGATCTCTACGCCAAGAGCGTGCCCTCTGAGTCATCAGGGCAGGTCCCTGCCCTTGAACCTCCAAGGAGACGACGCCGATGGTCGTGGCTCGTTCTTCTGCTCCTGGTCTTTCTGGGGGCGCTGTATGGCGTGTGGATCTCCTACTCCTCATCGCCGGTCCGTCCAGGTTCTCCCGAGCCCGAAACAAAAGACCGGGAGGCGACCGCACCGCCTGCCCCGGCCCACAAAGGAGCAAGTCCTGTGACGCCTGAGCCTGCGGCGCAACCACAGGTGGCGGTTCGTGCCGTGGAAGATCCCGGGAAAAAGGAGCCGGCGCCGGTGCAGAGCGCAAGTCCGGTAACGCTTCCGAGCCCTAAAGAACCCGAAGCCCTCACACGGGATCCGGTCGATGAGGGGGACAGGGAGCTTTCCCTTACCGGCATCGTCAGGGAGAGGACCTGGCTCCGGATCATGATCGACGGCAAGGAGGAGAAGGAATACCTCTTTCAGCCTGGGGCCAGGCCTCAGTGGAGAGGGAAGGAAAAATTTTACATTCTGATCGGGAATGCGGGCGGCATTGATTTTGATTTGAACGGCAAGAGGGTGGGGGATCTGGGCAAACCGGGCCAGGTCATCCGGCTGACCCTGCCCAAGGACAGCGTACAGAAAGAAAGGGCCAACTGAGGTGAGTAACGTTCTCGGAACTTTTGAGGAGAGAGGGTTTGTCGAACAAATGACGGATCGCGCAGAGTTGAGCGCAGCTCTGGACGGCTCGATCACCTGCTACATCGGCTTTGATCCCACCGCGAGCAGCCTGCACGTGGGCAGTCTGGTCCCCATCATGTCCCTGGCTCACATGCAGCGGGCCGGCCATCGGCCGATTGCGCTGGTGGGCGGGGGAACCACCCTGGTGGGAGACCCCAGCGGAAAGACGGAAATGCGGCGCCTCATGAGCCGTGAAGAGATCAACCAAAACGGGGAAAGCATCAAGAAACAGCTCTCCCGGTTCCTGGATTTCGGTTCGGGCAAAGCGCTGATGCTCAACAATGCGGACTGGCTCTGCGACCTCAACTACATCGAGTTCCTGCGGGACATCGGCCGCCATTTCAGCGTCAACAGGATGCTGGCCGCGGAAGCCTACAAGATCCGGATGGAGACCGGTCTCAGCTTCATCGAGTTCAACTATATGCTGCTTCAGGCCTACGACTACTGGCACTTGTTCAAACACTTCCAGTGCCGGCTCCAGATGGGCGGCAACGACCAGTGGGGGAACATCCTGGCCGGAGCGGACCTGATCCGCCGCATGGATGGAGAAGTGGTTCATGCGCTCACCTTTCCTTTGATCACGACCTCCTCCGGGATCAAAATGGGCAAGACGCACAAGGGCGCGGTGTGGCTCGATCCGGAGCTCACGCCCCCTTACGAGTACTACCAGTACTGGATCAACCAGGACGACAAGGACGTGGAGCGCTTTCTGGCGCTGTTCACGTTCCTCCCCATGCAGGACGTGAAGAAACTGGGGGCTCTGAAAGGCGAGGGAATCCGGGAGGCCAAGGAGACTCTGGCTTTCGAAGCCACGGCCCTGTGCCACGGGCCCGCGGAGGCGGAAAAGGCGAGAAACGCGGCCAGAGAGCTTTTCGGGGGAGGCGGCGCCGAGGCGGCCGAGTCGGTTCCGACCTGCTCCATCGCCGCGCGGGAACTGGAACAAGGCGTCGCGGCGTACCTGCTTTTCGAGCAATGCGGCTTGTGCAAAACCCGAGGAGAGGCCCGGCGGCTCCTGACTCAGGGCGGAGGGTATGTCAACGGGCAGCGCATCGAGGCCTTTGACCAGACGGTCGGCTCAAAGGATCTGGCAAACGGATCGATTCTCCTCAGGGCCGGCAAGAAAAAATATGTTCGAGTCAAATCCAGCTAGAGAGAAGTGCACGGAAGGATGAAGAAACCACGCAAAACAAAGACCGGGCCTGCCAAGCCGGAAACCCCTCCCAAGGTCGAGGTGATCGAACCCGCGAGGCGGCCGGGACGCAAGAACAAGACGAGCGCGGCTCCGCCCCCGGCTCCGAGGCCGGTCGAAGAGCAAGAAGAGCAAAAGGTCTTGTCCGAGCCGGACCTGCGGCCCGCGGTCACGACGAGAGAGCGAGGCCTTGTCCCTTATGACCCGCTCCAGATGTACCTCATGGAGATCAAGAATTTCCGGCTCCTCACCCGGGAAGAGGAAATCGATCTGTCCATTCGGGTGAGGGAAAAGAAGGACCAGCAGGCCGCCTACATTTTAGTGACTTCAAATCTGAGGCTGGTGGTGAAGATCGCCATGGACTTTCACCGGTACTGGACGAAAAGCCTTCTCGACTTGATCCAGGAAGGGAACGTGGGATTGCTTCAGGCGGTGCGCAAGTTCGACCCCTACCGGGGGATCAAGTTCTCCTATTATGCGTCGTTCTGGATCAAGGCGTACATGCTCAAGTTCATCATGGAGAACTGGAAGCTGGTGAAGATCGGAACGACGCAGACCCAGCGAAAGCTTTTCTTCAACCTGGCGAAAGAGAGAGACAAGCTGATCTCCCAGGGCTTTGAGCCGGAGCCTCGCCTGCTGGCCGACCGGCTCGACGTGAAGGAGAAAGAGGTCGAGGAGATGAGCCAGCGCCTCGGCGGCGGGGAAGTCTCGATCAATGCGCCGGTCGGGGATGACGGCAAAGAAGTCTATGGATCGTTCCTGCCCGACTCGGGCACGGCGGTGGACGAACAGCTCTTCGAGAAGCAGAACCGGGAGGTGCTGCTCAGCAAACTCGAGGAGTACAAAAACAAGCTTTCAGGAAAAGAGCTCGACATCTTCGAAAATCGGATCATGGCCGAAAATCCCGTGACGCTGCAGGAACTGGGGGAGAAGTACCACATCTCCCGTGAACGGGTTCGACAGATTCAGGAACGGATTGTCAAGAACATCAAGAAATGGCTGACGGAGCAGATCCCCAACTTTGAAGAAAACTACTCCAATTTCATTAAGTGAGCGAGGGGCCGCAAGCTCCGGCTTGAAGGATGCGATGAAAACCCGATACCGGCTGCTCTATTGTTGCGCCCTCCTGTTGCTGCTCTCCTGCGCGGGCGTGGAGCCTAAAAGCCAACCGGAGCCGCTGACGGAAGAGGTGGCGATTCAGGACGGAGGCGAGGAAGACGATCGTCTGGAACTCGCCTACCGATATTTTGTTTCAGCGTCCCTCGCTGAACTGGATGGGCGGTACGAGGAGGCACGGCAATTTCTCCTGATGGCCATCGAGCAGGATCCCAACTCCGCCTATCTGTTTGCGAAAATGGCCGGCGTGCTCAGGGTGCTCAAACAGGATCAGGGCGCTCTGGAGTATGCCTTGAAGAGCGTCGCTCTCGCGCCGGGCAGCATCGAGAACCGGGCCCTGCTGGCGGAGATGTACTCCCAGGTGAAAGACGATGACGCCGCCATCCAGGAGTACCGCAAAATCCTGGAGCTGGAGCCGCGGCAGAAGAGAGCCCGTCTTGTGTTGACCACCCTCCTCATCCGGAAAGGACAATACGACGCCGCGCTGGGGGAACTGGATCGTCTGATTCAGGACGACCCCAATCTCCTGATCGCCTGGTACTACCGGGGCCGGGTTTACCTGGAAATGGGGAATCACGCTGAGGCCGAAAAGGCCTACCTGGAGGCCCTGAAACTGAACGAGAGCATGGAGCCGGCGCTTTTCGACCTGGGGGCTCTCTACCAGGTCAAGAAGCGCTACGCCGATGCGGCAGCCCTCTACGAAAAACTTCTCAGCTTTTATCCCGCGAACGTGACCGTGCGCGAACGACTCATCCTCATGTACTACAAACTCGGGGAAAACAAGAAAGCGGAGAGCCAAATGGAAGAGATCAAGGCTCAGACCAGCCCCGGGGACCCGGGCCGGCAGACGCTGGGCTTGATCTACCTCCGCCACGGGAAGCTGGACGAGTCCATTGCCGAGCTGAATCTCATCGTGAAGGCCTGGCCCGAGGACGACAAGTCCAGGTACTATCTGGCCTCGGCTTACGAAGAAAAGGGGGAACAGGAGAAGGCTCTCGATCACTTCCAGAAAATCAAAGCGGGTTCCGAATATTATGTGAATGCCAGAATCCACATTGCTTTCATCCTGGAGAGCCAAGGCCGTTCCGAGGAGGCCATCGGGATTCTCGAAAAGGCCATTCAGATCGAAAAAGACAAGGTCGAGCTCTACCTGATGCTCTCGTCGATCTACGAGAACCGGAAAGACTACGACAAGGCGATCGAAGCCCTCGAACGGGGGCAAAAGGTGGACGCAAAGAATCTGGAACTGTTTTTCCGGATGGGCGTGATTCTCGACAAGAAGGGGGACAAGGACAAAAGCCTCGAACAGATGAGGCGAATTCTCGAGATCCAGCCGGAGCATGCGGATGCCTTGAACTACATCGGGTACACCTACGCGGAGCAGGGCATCCGGCTCGAAGAAGCGATGGACATGATCCAAAGGGCCCTCAAAATCAAACCGGACAGCGGTTACATCATCGACAGCCTGGGCTGGGTCTATTATCAGAAGGGGCTTTACGACGAAGCCCTGAAATACCTGCTTGAGGCGTCCAAACTGGTTCCCAACGACCCCACCATCGTCGAACACCTGGGCGACGTCTATTTCAAGAAAAGAATGTACGAAAAGTCTCTGGAAGAATACGAAAGGGCTTTGACCCTGAATCATCCTCAATCCGACAAAGTGAAGGAGAAGATCGAGCAGTTGAAAAAGCTCCTCAAACAACACCCTCCTGAGAACAAACGATCCTCCAAAGCCCTTCGGCCATGAAAGAACCCTCCTGCCTTTGCAGCCCGAGGATGCGGATCATCCTCGTCCTGATCGTCCTCGTCACCCTGTCCGGGTGCGCCCCGGTTTTTTTGAAAAAACCCCTGAGTGACCAGGAAGTGGAAAAGGTCCTGTCCCTCCTGAAAGCGCAGGAAGAGGCGGCAGACACCTTCTTCAACACCGGGCAGATGGTCGTCAAGGACTGGTACTGGGATCAGGAGGCCAACACCCTGATCGCAGGGACCAGAACCCCTCTGAGACTGAGGATCGAGGTCACTCACGCGTGGGGCCAACCGATCTTGCACCTTGTGGTGGTGGGCAAGTCCTTCAAGGCCCTATCCTACGGGGAGAGAAAACTCTACATGGGCGACCTGGCCCCCGGAGCTTTGTCGAAGTTCTTCCCGGCCGATCTGGACGCGGACCTGATCTGGGACGTGGTTCGCGGATTTCCCAAACTCCGGTCCGGGGGGCGGAGGGAGTCGAGGACCGCGGACCGGTTGAGCGTCCTGGACCGGAACGGGGATGAATCGGAAATCCTGGATCTCGACCCGGAAAGCGGTCTGCCGCGACAAACTCTCTTTCCTCAGCGAAAGGTCGGGGTGAGGTACCTGGATTTTCAGCAGGAGGGCGGCATCCTCTATGCCGGGGAAGTGAGAGTGAGGCAACTGGAAGGCACTCGGAGCCTCACACTGAAGAACGGAAAAATGGTCTTCAACAAACCGATCCCTGATGAGATCTTCCGGATGGAGATCCCACCGGGGTTTGAAACAGAGCGCATTGAAAAAGAGAAAACAGATTGAGGAATTCTGGAATTCTGGGATTGCGAATTCTGGGATTGAGGAATTAGGGAATTGCGAATTGAGGAATTCCAGAATCCCCCAATTCCAGCATTCCAGAATCCCCCAATTCCAGCATTCCAGAATCCCAGAATCCTATTCTATCCCCCAATGCTCGACATGTGCCTCACGCACTTCTTGGGCTCCCTCTGAAGAATCCCGTGGTCTTTGGGCTTTCTTTCAATAGCGAGCTTGACCAGATCGAGAAGATCCTTCTCCCCCCGCCCTTCGCGAAGAGGGGTCTTGACGTCGATTTCCTGGTCGGAGAAGAGGCACCCTCTCAGATGGCCTTCGGCGGTGAGGCGTAATCGGTTGCACTGGGCGCAGAAGTGGTGGCTGATGGCGCCGATCAACCCGATTTCTCCCTTGGCTCCCTGCAGCCTGTAGCGCTGGGCGGGCCCGTCCAAAGAATTGTGCTCCAGGGGCTTCAGCTCTCCCAGGGTCCTGAGGACAGCCAAAATCTCATCGGCGGGGATGAACCGGTCGTTCGTCCAGCTGTTGTTCTTCCCGACGGGCATGAACTCGATGAATCGGACGTGGTAGGGTTTCGTGAAGGTGAGGCGCCCGAAATCGAGAATCTCGTCGTCGTTGATCCCTTTCATGGCCACCACGTTGATCTTGATGGGGCTAAACCCGAGATGCTCCGCCTCCTTGATGCCCTCCAGCACACGGTGAAGGTAGTCGCGTCCTGTAATGCGAGCGAATTTCTGGGGATCGAGGGAGTCCAGGCTCACGTTGATGCGGCAGATGCCGCAGCGCTTGATGTCCAGAGCGAATTCGTTGAGGAGAACCCCATTCGTGGTCAGGGAGATTTCCTGCAGGTCCTCGATTGCGGAAAGCTTTTCCAAAAAGCCGATGAAGCCCTTGCGGACCAGCGGCTCCCCGCCGGTCAGCCGCACCTTGCGTATGCCGGCCTTGACGGTGAGCTCAACCAAGCGGAGCATCTCTTCATAGGAAAGAACCTCATTGTGCGGGACAAAGTCCACCCCTTCTTCCGGCATGCAGTACAGGCATCTCAGGTTGCATCGATCCGTCACCGAAAGACGGAGGTAATTGATCGTTCTGTGTCCCTCTAGGGGAGAAAGTTCAGTATTCATTGCATCACGTGCCTAAGAATATACATCTAAAAAAACCAAAATCAAATGCCCTGACCCGTCGGAGTGCGCTTCATTCCGGTTTTTTTCGAAACCTCTTTTTGAAAGTAAAGAAGAGGACGACCAGAACGATCAGAACGATCATGGCCACATTGTACCGCACCAGGAAATCCCCCATCTTTTTTTCCACCGTTTCCCAGTGGGTCCCGAGGGTGTGGCCCATGAAGATCCAGATCAGGTTCCATGCGGCGCAGCTCAGGAGGGAGAGGAACAGCACAGGGACGGTTCTGAACCGCGATATGCCTGCAGCCAGAGCAACAGCGGACCGGATCCCCGGCATGAATCGGTTGAAGAGGATGAGAAAATACCCGTACCGTCCAAACCATTCCTCGGCCTTGATAATGTCTTTTGCCCGAAGGAACCGGAAATCCCGCTCAATGAAGAAATGCCTTCCCAGAAATCCGCCGAGCCAGAAGAGGCACATGAATCCGAGCAGGCTGCCGATCGTTGTGGAAATGTAGACCCAGGCAAAGCTCAGCTTGCCCACTCCCACCAGGAAAGCCCCGAAAGCGGTAATCGTGTCACCGGGAATGGGCGGCACCAGATTCTCCACAAAAGCGCTCAGTCCCAAGAGGAGGTAGATCAGGACGTCGGGAAGGTCTCGCAGTTCGCTCAGGAATTTCTCGATGGTCATCTCTTGAGTCTCTGTCAGGCGGAGATCGTCTCTAAAGGAGCCTACTTATACTCGATCGTCCTTGATTCCAAAAGAAAAAAGAGATTGACGGCCTTATAGGCATCTGTTAGACGAATCAAGAATTCTAGCATGAGCGATAGGTGAGACATGGTAAAAGAAAAAGTGACCCGCAAGGAACTGCTGAAAAGCCCTGATGAGTTCATGACCGTTTCAAGCAGGGCAATTCTCTACGTTCAGTCGCATGCCAAGCCCTTCAAGATTGCGGGTGGCGTCCTGGTGGCGGCCGCGCTGGTTTACCTCGGTGTCAATTATTACTTCAACTACGCCAACAAGAAGGGCCAGGAAGCCTACGACGCCGCCTACTATGAGGTGGTCAAAATAAAGGAAATCAAGGCCGACGACGAAGCGGTGAAGAAGTCGGAGGAGCTCTTCAAGAAAGTGATCACCGATCACGGGCTTTCCAAGGCGAGCCGGCTGGCGCCGCCGCAGATCGCCCACCTCAAATTCCTTGAAAAGAAATACAACGAAGCCGTCCCTCTCTACGAGGCCTATCTCAAGGAAGTGCCTGAGAACACGACCTACCACTCTCTGGCTTTGCTCGCGTTGGCGGCGAGCTATGAAGGCCAGGGGGATTTCGGGAAATCCGCAGAGGCTCTTCAAAAGATCCTTTCCAGCTCCGAGCCCTCCTTCAAAGAGCAGGCGACCCTCAACCTCGCACGGGTCTACGGCCTTTCCAAGCAGCCGGACAAAGCCAAAGAAACGCTCAAGGATTTCATCGAGAAGTACAAGAATTCCCCTTTTCTCTCCATGGCCAAGGCCCGCCTCAACGACTATTCCTCGTGAAGCAGAGGTTCACGCGGACAAGCCCTGGCGGCTTGTCCGTGCCACCAAGTCCCAGCGGCTATTGCGCTGGAAGCTGCGGTTCTCGACTGTTCCACCGGGTGAGTTTCCTTCGCTTAACAGTGCGGAATCCGTAAACAATCCCGATCGACCCTCCCCTCGCGCTCCTGTGCGTGGCGTTTTGATTTTTGCTTGACAAGGAAATTCCGATCATCTATGGTCACGTTGTAGCTAAATTGTAGCTTTTGCACGGGGAGGGTGAACCGATGATCATTACGGAAATCCTGGCGCGAAATGCCAGACTCTATGGTGATGAAGAGGCCCTGGTCGAAAGAGAACCTGCAAAGAATCTCAGGCGCTCCATTACATGGAAAGAATTCGACGACCTGGCGAACCAGGTCGCGAACGCCCTGATCGCCAAGGGAATCCAGAAAGGGGACAAGGTCATCCACCTGATGATGAACTGTCTTGAGTGGCTTCCCGCTTATTTCGGAATCCTGAAAACCGGGGCCTGGGCCGTTCCTCTCAATTTCCGTTTCACCGCCGACGACATCCGCTACTGCGCGGACATTGCCGAGGGCAAAGCCATCGTGTTCGGTGAGGATTTCATCGATCGGGTCGACAAGGTCAAGAAAGACCTCAAGGGCATGAAGGATTTCGTGTTCTGCGGCCCCAAGGAGATGACGCCTTCCTATGCTCAGCACTGGGACGACTTTCTGAAGGGCGCCTCTGCGGCGGAACCGAAAATTCCGATCAGCCTCTTGGACGAAGCGGCCCTGTATTTCACATCAGGCACCACAGGCCAGCCCAAGCCCATTCTCCTCACCCAGAGGAACCTGGAGCACGCCTGCGTCGTGGAGAACCGGCACCACAACCAGACCCACAAAGACAATTTCATCTGCATCCCTCCTCTCTACCACACCGGAGCCAAGATGCACTGGTTCGGCGGCTTCATCGTGGGCGCCAAGGGGGTGCTTCTCAAGGGCGCAAAACCCGAGTGGATCATTCAGGCCATTTCCGAAGAGCGGGGGACCATCATGTTCCTGCTCGTTCCCTGGGCCCAGGACATCCTGGTGGCCATCGAGAACGGCCAGATCAAGCTGAAGGACTACCAGCTCGATCAGTGGCGCTTGATGCACATCGGGGCCCAGCC
>JALOPA010000498.1 GCA_025454125.1 Thermodesulfobacteriota bacterium | reverse complement strand
CACAGGGTCAGGGCAACAAGGGAGGCGATGTTGGACAGAACGGAGACCTGCACCCCGTTTTGGGGGTCTAGGATATTGGTAATGGAAAAACCGGTCTGAAAACCCGCCACCTGCCCCATCATGCTCACCGCTTCGAAAAAGATCTGCACCAGGAACCCCAGCACCATGCCCATCGTGAGTTCCGCGACAATCAGCCGGCCGAGGCCCGGGGCCGAGGAGGGCAGCGACGTCTCCCCAACACTCACGACAGGGTAAAACAACGCCGCGAGAAGCACGCAGAGTCCTGCTTTGCACTGGAGCGGGATCAGGCGGGAGCTGAAAAACGGGAACAGAAACAACACCACCCCCACTCTCACCAGGATGAGCAGAAAGACCTCCACGTCACGCCACGGCCACGACACGAGTTCCACCGTCTCCTCCTCACCGGATCCACGAGGGAATCTGTTCCAGGGTGGTTCCGGTGAAGTGAATCAGATGGTCCAGCATCCACCCTGCAAAGAACAGAAGCGCCACCAGCACGATCACCACCTTGGGGACAAAGGAGAGCGTCATCTCATGGATCTGGGTCACGGCCTGAAAGATGCTCACCACAAGTCCCACCACCAGACCCAGCCCGAGAAGGGGCATGGACACCAGAAGCGTGGTTTTGATCGCCTCCTGGGCAAAGGTGATCACGAACTCCGGCGTCATGATCCTCCCCCTCCGAAACTCCTCACCATGGAGCCCACCACAAGGTGCCACCCGTCCACCAGAACAAAGAGCATGAGTTTAAAGGGCAAGGAAATCAGGATCGGGGGCAGCATCATCATGCCCATGCTCAGAAGAACGCTCGACACCACCATGTCGATGATCAGGAAGGGAACGAAGAGCACAAACCCGATGAAGAACGCGGTCTTCAGCTCACTGATCACGAAGGAGGGGATGAGCACCGACAGAGGCACATCCTGCGGGGTTTTCGGCCTCTCCATTTTCGACATCCCCACAAACAGGGCCAGGTCCTTTTCCCTCGTCTGCCGCATCATGAACTGGTGCACCGGAGCCACCGCTTTTTTCAGGGCATCCTGCTGGGTGATCTCCTCACGCAGGTAAGGCTGCAAGGCCTGCTGGTTGATGTCCGTCCACACGGGCATCATGATGAAAAAGGTGAGGAACAGCGCCATGCCCGCGATCACCTGGTTGGACGGCGTCTGCTGGGTTCCCAGGGCGTGGCGCAGGAAGGAAAGGACCACGACCAGCCGGGTGAAAGAGGTCATGAGGATCAGAAGGGCAGGCGCCACCGTGAGCACGGTGAGGAGAAAAAGGATCTGGAGCAGGAGCGAGACGTCCCCCGGGCCCTCGGCTTTGTCGACACCGATTTTGAGGGAGGGCAAGGCAAAACCCTCGGCCTGCGCAGAGGTCTGGTTCACCAGGACCACGGCCAGGCAGAGGAAGAGCATCAGGAGGAAACTCCCGGCAAGCCTTCGGTTACAGTGCCGTCTCATCTTTCCGTCCATGGGGTTCGCCTCTTTCTGCCGTTTCATCGGAGAGCCTCAAGAGGAGGCTGATGCCGCCCTGGGCCACACCCAGAACCAGCTACCGCCCCGAGACCTCCACCACCTCGATCCTCTCTTTGGCGGACAGGGGGATGGAGAAGAGACGACGGATCATCGCCTCTTTCTTCCCTCCCTGCCTGTAAAAGACCACCTTCTTCATCACCACCAGAACGGCCACGGCTAAGGCGAGAACCAAACACAGGGTGGCCAACGCCTTGGCCCCGGAGCCGATGAAGTCGAAACCTGCCATTCCTTCCATGGATGCCGCTCCTTACCCCAGAGAACGAACCCGTTCTGCAGGGCTCACGATATCGGTCACCCTGATCCCGAGTTTCTCATCCGCCACCACCACTTCCCCCCGGGCGATGAGTTTGTCTCCGATGTAGATGTCCAACTGCTCTCCCACCGGCTTCCTCAGATCAATGACCGATCCCTGGCCCAGCTGGAGCAGATCGCTTACCAGCATTTTCACCTGTCCCAGCTCCACCCTCACATCCAGGGAGATGTCCAGAATCAGGTCGAGATCGTATCGGTTCTGAGAGGTTGAAGCCTTGGCCTTTTCTTCTTCCGCCGGGTTTTGGCTTTTCATGCTTGCAGTTTCACCCATGGTCTACTCCCTGCTGAGTCTTCCTTCGACTCGAACGGCCTTGTTTTGACGAAAGGCTCCGACATAGCCGGCAAACTTGGGGATCCCTTCCACGCACACGACTACGGGATCCTCCGGGTGCTGCTCCATCGGGATCACGTCGCCCACTTTTATTTCGAGCAGGTCCCGCCCTCTGATCTGGGAATGCCCGAAGGTACAGCTCACGATCACTTTCAGCTCGCGGATCTTTTGCTCCAGGCTTTTCTTCCAGGTCTCGTCCACTCCCAGGGCATCCCCTCGAAAGCCTCCCCGGAGCCGCCCTCGAAGCGATTCCATGGATGCAAAGGGGGTGCAGATCATGACCTGACCCGTGAGCTTGCCGATCTCCAACTGGAACCGGCTCACCACCATGAGCTCGTCCGGTCTGGCGATTTCCGCGAACTGAGGATCAAGTTCAGACCGGACAAAAACCATGCGCAGTTTGTGGGTCTCGGACCACGCCTGCTCCAGCCCTTCGAGCAGCACCTTGACAATCTTCTCGATGATTCGGAGTTCGATGGGGGTGAAGCTTTTGCCTTCGAGCTTGACGTGGCGCTGTCCGGTCCCGCCCAGAAAAAGGTCGACAAAGGCAAACACGAGGGCGCCTTCGACCACAAGAAGGGAAAGCCCTCTCAAGGGTTCCATTTTGAACAGATTCAAACTCGCGGGCAGGGGGATGGAGCGGAAGAACTCCCCCAAGGGGACCGAGACCATCTCCGCAGGGGTGACATCGACTTGGGCGCCCGACACGGTGGACAGGCTTGTGGAGAGCAGGTTGGTGAAGCGCTCCTGGATCGCCCCGAGGCCGGGCATTCGCTGGTGGAGCGGGCCGTGGTCCTTTCGGAAATCGTAGCGCGGGAGGTCCCGGCTCTCCGGCGCGATCTCCCCGGCCGTTCCGATTTTCCCCTCATCGATTCCTTTGAGGAGGGAGTCCACTTCTTCCTGTGAAAGAATCTTCGGCATCACCGGTCCTACTGAACCACGAATTCCGTGAAATAGATCCTGCTCACCGTGCCCGGCCCGAGGATCTGATTGACCCTGGCCAGAACCTCCTGTTTCAGACCCAGTTTACCCTCGACAGAGCTGATGTCCTGGAACCCCTGGGCGGTCAGAAGCAGGATGATCGTGTCCCGGAGCTGGGTCTTGTGCCTCTCCACTTTTGCTTTCCCTTCCTCATCGCCCACCTCCAGGGCCATGGTCACTTTCAGATACCTTTTTGCCACTGTGGCCCGGTCCATGAGGTTGACCACGAAGGCATCCAAAGGGCAGATGATCTTCGCCGTCTCGGTTTTCTTCGCAGGGGAAGGCGCGGGGGATGCGGCGGCGGACACTTTCGGAGG
>JALOPA010000497.1 GCA_025454125.1 Thermodesulfobacteriota bacterium | reverse complement strand
ACAACAGACAACATGAACAGCCACCCTTCCTTGACAAAATCCCAGAGGGAGCATTTGAAGATCGTGCACACGATGTAGAGCACCGCTCCTTCCGGCGGGGTCAACAACCCAAGGGTCAGGGTCAGTACCATGATAATGCCGAAGTGCACCAGATCCACATGGACCTGCTCAGCGATGGGAGTGAGGATCGAGGTCAGCATCAGAATGAGCACGGTCGAATCCATGGCGGTGCCGGCAATGAGCAGAAACACGATAATGATCAGCATGACCATCCAGGGGACATTGGAAATCCCGAGCATGAACTCGGCCATCTTCTGCGGAATCTGATCCCACACAATCCCGTAACTGAAGGGCGCCGACAGAGAGATGAGCAGCATGACCATCCCTACATCGACCACCGTGCTCTCCAGGGTTTGCATCATCCCTTTCCACGAAAACCGTTTGTAGGCGAACGCTCCCACGGCAACGGCGTACACGCAGGCGAAGGCGCCGGCTTCGGACGGGGTGAACAGGCCGAACCTCAATCCGGCGATCAAAATGACAGGAAAGAGAAACGCCCAGATGCAGTCGACAAAAGTCTTCGCGATCTCGCTGAGCCGAGCCCGATGTTCTCTTTCGGCAAGATACCCTTTTTGTCTGGCTCTGAGGCCTACCGCGACCATCAGGAAGATCGTCATGAGAATGCCGGGAACCATCCCCGCGGTGAACAACCGTCCGATGGAGACTTCTGCGATGCTGCCATACAAAACCAGCCCGATGCCGGGGGGGATCATCGTGGTGATGAGGGCGCTGCACCCGATGACGGCTGCGGAGAATCCTCCGGAATATCCTCTTTTGATCATGCCCGGCCCCAGCACGCGCGAGAGCATGGCCGCATCCCCTATCGCGGAACTGGTAATCCCGCCCAACGATGCCGCGATGACCATGTTGCTCTGTGCGGTTCCGGCACGCATATGCCCGGTCAGAACCGAGGCCAGTTTCATGACCCGTTCGGTAATGCCGCTCTGATTGAGCAGGTTTCCTGCGAAAATAAACAATGGAATGGCCAGGAGAAGAAAGTTTTGCGTCTGGGAAAGCACCTGTTGAACCGGCATGGTCAACGGCAGCGTCGGATTTTGGAGAAAAAAGGCGACTCCGGAAATGCCGAAAGCAAAAGGAACAGGCATACCCATAAGCATAAAGAGAACAAACAGAATCGCGACTAAGGTCATTTCAGAGTCTCCAGGCGTTGGCTAATCCACACACGTTTGAACTGTCGTCACGGAGCCCCCTCACCCTGCCCTCTTCTCCAAACCAGGGGGCGAGGGGAACGAGGGGATTCAGATGATTTCACCGCTGACTCCCTCTTCGGGCTTACCGATGGATTCACCCGTCGAGATCGCCTGCAAGAAAGTTTTGATTTTCAAAATGGAAGTGATCAGCATCAGCGCGCAACCCAAGGGCACACTCAGCGTAACCCATGTGTAGCTGAATCCCGGGATGCCCTGAAAGGTCCTCAACCGGGTCGTGTAGGAAAGCCAGGAACCGTACCCGATCATGCCCAACAAAAAGATGACGATGATCCCGTAATTGATCACCTTCATATAGAGTTGTGCTCTCGGAGAGAGTTTCTCCGTGATCACTTCAATGCAGAAGAGCCTGTCCATCCGCATCGCGGCATCGGCACCCAAAAAGACCGTCCAGGCAAAAAGAAAGGTCGCCACATCCATGGCCCAGTTCATGGGGTGGTACAGAAATCGCCCCACCGCCGCAGCAAATACCAGCAAGGCAAGAAGCCCCAAGGAGCCCTTGGCGATGAGCATCTCGTTCTTGCAGATCCACTGGTAAAAACTTTTCATCCGTGAACCCCTCCATACATAAACCGGCCCCCGGGGGGAACAAGGGGCCGGCTCACCCACCCTCGCTACTTCTTTCCAATTTCGCTGAAGATCTTTTGTTTCACATCGGCAATTTTCAGGACTTCATAGGCTTTGTCGCCCGCCTTCTTGAAGGCAGGGATATCCACATTGTCCACCACGACCATCCCCCTCTTGGTGGTCAGGTCCGCCTTCACTTCTTTCTCCAGCTTGTCCATGATGAGTTTCGAGGTTTCGATTCCGGCCTTGTCGCATTCCTCCACCAGGATCTTTTGATAGTCGGGAGGCAGGCTGTTGAACCACTTTGCGCTGATCACTTCAAAGTTGACCAGCATGATGTGATGCGTCTCGCTCACATACTTGAGGACTTCATAAAAACGTCCGGCCGGGATGTTGTTGTAGACCAGCTCGACTCCTTCCATCACCTTCTGCTGCAGAGCCGGGTACATATCGCCGAAGGCAAGAGCCACAGGGGTTGCACCCAGGGCGCGGATGGACTCCTGCCAGATGGGTGCGGGAGGAGTCCGGATGCGCAGGCCCTTCAGGTCTTCCGGTTTTCGGACCGGAGTGTTCGTGAAGAAATGCCTGTAGCCCTGGACCCAACTGAAGGACAGGACCTTGAAACCGTGCTTGTTCGCCAGCTCATCGAGAAAACCCTTGATGGTCGGCGCCTTGTTGAGTTTCGCCACGTCGTCAAGGTTTTCGGCAAAGTAAGGACCGTTCAGGCAAGCGATCCCGGCGACATAGTTGCCCATGCGGGCGGAGTCGGTGTTTTGGCCGATATTGGCGCCCGCCCTGATCTGCTCCAGAATATCTTCCTCGACACCGAGCTGCGCGCTGTGAAAGACCTCGATTTTCAAACCACCCTTAGTTCTCTCATCAACGGCCTTTGCCCAATTCAAGAAACCCTGGTGATAGGGTTCCTTCTGACCCAGCACGTGGTTGAATTTCAGAACATACTTCTGCTGAGCAAACGCCGCGGTTCCGCAGAAAACGATCAGCAGGAGTGGAACCAGGACCATAGCGACCGTCACAGAGAATTCCCCAAACCTTTTCATGAGACTCCTCCTTCTTTAACATGTTCGTTGATTTCTGCTTTTGTCTTTCTCGAATTGAGCGCAAATGACTTCCTCTCTCACCTCCTTTCCGCAACAGATGTTTTTTCCGACAATAAGGATCACCCCTTCCCTCTCGCGTCTCGAATCGCCTTGAGAAAGGCCTTTGCCGTCTCCGTGATCACCGCGAAGTTCCCTTGGGCCACGGCCTTTTTGTCAACCAGCTCCCCTCCTACCCCGAGAGCGGCTGCGCCGGCGCGTATGAAGGCTGCGGCGTTTTGGAGGTTCACCCCGCCGGTCGGCACGAGCGGGATTTGCGGCAAGGGAGCTTTGATGGCCCTGATATACTCGGGGCCGCCCACCGGCCCAGCAGGAAAGACCTTCACGAGGTCCGCCTGTGCATTCCATGCGGTGACAATCTCTGTTGGAGTCATGGCCCCCGGAATCACCACTACACCCGCCTCCCGTGCGAAATGAATCAGGTCTAAATTAAGCGAGGGACTGACCAGGAATCGCGCTCCAGCAAGGACGGCTTCCTTCGCAGTTTCTGCATCCAGAACGGTCCCTGCACCGATGACCACTTCATTTCCGAAC
>JALOPA010000496.1 GCA_025454125.1 Thermodesulfobacteriota bacterium | reverse complement strand
GATCAGGGAAATCCACCCTTGCCGAGGAAATCCTTTACAAGGGGATCAAGAGGATCATCGGAGACTCCCAGGGGGAACCAGGGCGCCACGCTTCGATCATCGGCACGGAAGCGATCGAGGATGTGGTCCTGGTGGATCAAAAACCCATCGGCCGCTCGCCCAGGGCCAACCCCTTGACCTATCTCAAGGCCATGGATCCCATCCGCCACCTGCTGGCGAACACAGAGGCGGCCAGGGCAAGGGGCATGGGACCGGGAACCTTTTCCTTCAACGTGGCCGAGGGCCGCTGCCCCACCTGCGAGGGAGCGGGTTTTGAAAAAGTGGAGATGCAGTTCCTGTCGGATGTGTTCATCACCTGCCCTGACTGCGGCGGCAAACGTTTCAGGAAAGACGTTCTCGAAGTCCGCTACCAGGACAAAAACATCAACGACATTCTGTCCATGACCGTGACGCAGGCCATCGCCTTTTTTCGGCACCCCCCGGGTCTTGCAGAGATGCTCCAGCCTTTGGTGGACGTCGGCCTGGGATACATGCGCCTCGGTCAGCCGATCAACACCCTTTCCGGAGGCGAAGCCCAGAGACTCAAGCTGTGCTCCTTTCTCAAAACCTCGTGGGTGAAACCTCGTCTGTTTATTTTCGATGAGCCCACCACGGGCCTTCATTTCGAAGACATCCTGAAGCTTCTCACCGCTCTCCAGAGGCTGGTCTATCAGGGGCACACGGTGCTCGTGATCGAACACAACATGGACGTGGTCAAGACAGCGGACTGGGTGATCGACCTGGGCCCCGAAGGAGGGGAACAGGGCGGTAAGCTTCTGGTCGCAGGACCGCCGGAGAAGGTGGCGACCCACAAGCGATCCCACACGGCTGCGTTCCTCAAGAAGTACCTTTCACGGGCTGCCCGGCTGAAGCCGTTCGCGCCGGCCAGGGTTCCTCCTGCATCCCCACAGGTTCCGGCCGTTGTCGTGCGGGGAGCCAGAGAGCATAACCTCAAGGACCTGACCGTCTCCATTCCGAGGCAGCAGCTCGTGGTGGTGACAGGAATTTCGGGATCGGGGAAATCCACTCTTCTCTTCGACATTCTCTTTGCCGAGGGCCAGCGACGCTATCTCGAAAGCCTGGCCCCCTATGTGCGGCAGTATGTGAGGGTCCTGGAACGGCCGGACGTGGATTCCGTGTCCGGGCTCTCGCCCACCGTGGCCATCCAGCAGCGCATCAGCCACGCCAGCGGCCGCTCGACCGTGGCCACCCTCACGGAGATCTACCATTTTCTGAGGCTCCTCTACAGCAAACTGGGGTCCCAGCACTGTCCCGGGTGCGGCAGGGAGCTCAGCGCCCAGACTCACGAGGCCATCGTCGCTCAGATTCGGGAGCGGCACCGGAGAGGAGATGCCCTGGTTCTGGCGCCCAAAGTGGCCGGACGCAAGGGTTTTCACAAAGACGTGCTCTCCCGTGCTCTTCGAAAAGGATATACCCAGGCGCGCATTGACGGACGCTTGACCGCCATTGAAAAAAACATGGCTCTCAGCCGATACCATGAGCACACCATCGAGCTGGTCATCGGAAGGCTCCCGGCGAAGCACTTGGACGAGTTGGTGCAGTCGGCGCTGGACGAGGGGGCTGGGAACCTGATGGTTCTCAAAGGAGGCCGTGAAGAGGTCTTCAGCCGAAAAGGCGTCTGCCCGGCCTGCGGCATCGGGCTCCAAAGCCTCGACCCCCGCCTCTTCTCCTTCAACAGCAAGCTGGGCGCGTGCAGGCGATGTGAAGGCCTGGGCACGATCGGGGAGACGGGCGAAAGGGTATGCCCCAAGTGCGGGGGAAGCCGCCTCAAACCCGAAGCCCTGAGCGTCAAGATCCAGGGCTATTCCATCTGGGATCTGGTTCGGCTGCCGGCAAGCAGGCTCTACGACACTCTCAAGGGATTCTCTTTCTCCCCGCGGGACAGCCTCCTCGCGGGACCGGCTATGGCGGAAATCCTCACGCGCCTCGCCTTCGTGAACCGTCTCGGCCTCGGCTATCTTTCTCTGGACCGGAGCGGTGACACGCTCTCAGGAGGGGAGGGCCAGCGCATCCGTTTGGCCGCGCAGCTCGGCTCCAACCTCACGGGAATCTCCTACATCCTCGACGAGCCGACCATCGGACTTCACGCCAGGGACAACCGGATCCTGCTGGACGCCCTGAAGGAGCTCAAGGAGAGGGGAAACTCCATTTTCGTTGTGGAGCATGACGAAGAGACCATCCGGGAAGCCGACCACATCATTGACCTCGGGCCCGGCGCAGGCAGGGAGGGCGGCCAGGTCGTGGCCGGCGGCAAGCTCGCGGACCTGAAAAAGAACCCCGCGTCCATCACGGGGATCTCCTTCAACGGCAAACCTCACGAGCTCACTTCGCATCGGAGACCCTACAGAGAACGGCCGGCGTTGAAGGTGATTTCTGCGAGCGAGCACAACCTCAAGGGAATTGATGCGGCTTTTCCGCTCGGCACCCTCCTCTGTGTCACCGGAGTCTCCGGCTCAGGCAAGTCCACGCTTTTGAGGGAAACGCTCTACAAGGGTCTTCAGAACCTTCTCCAGCAGAGACAGGACCCGTCAGGGTTCTGCGTCCGGATAGACGGATGGGAGGCTGTAGACCGGGTGCTGGAGGTCGACCACAGCCCCATCGGCCACACTCCCCGGTCTGTGCCCTCCTCTTACGTCGGGTTCCTCCCTGAAATCCGGCATCTCCTGTCCATGACTCCGGAGGCAAGGGCCAGGGGATACCGGCCCAGCCGCTTCTCCTTCAACCTGGCAGGAGGAAGGTGCGAGGCCTGCAAGGGACATGGGGCCGTGAAGGTGGAGATGAGTTTCCTCCCTGACGTGTTCGTGAACTGTGGAGTGTGCCACGGCAACCGCTTCAACCAGGAGACGCTCGACATCACGTACAGGGGGAAGAACATGGCGGAGATTCTCGATCTGACGTTTGAGGAAGCCAAAGACTTCTTCATGGCCATTCCCCGGATTCGCCATGCCGTGGACGTCGTGTGCAGGATCGGGCTGGGGTATCTGCGAATCGGACAGGCGAGCCCTACCCTGTCCGGCGGCGAAGCCCAGCGCATCAAGCTGGCCGAGGAGTTGGCCAAGCCCTCGAAAGGACGGACCCTCTACATTCTGGATGAACCGACCACAGGGCTCCATCTCAATGACGTGAAAAAGCTGGTGGACGTGCTTCAGGCGCTCGTGGACCAGGGAAACACCGTCGCCATGATCGAACACAACATGGAGATGATCAAGGAGGCGGACTACATCATTGATCTCGGCCCAGAGGGAGGAGAAGGAGGGGGAAGGGTGGTCGCCGCAGGCTCGCCCGCAGAGCTGCTCGCCGGGCCCAACGGGTCCCACACGGCCAGGTATCTCAAGAAATATCTTCGTTGTAACCGTTCGCCCCTTTGAAATAAAAGCAGAAAAAGGCCACGGGGGTCCCTCTAAAAACAGAACAACGAAGACGCCACACCTCCATGGCAAGCTCTG
>JALOPA010000495.1 GCA_025454125.1 Thermodesulfobacteriota bacterium | reverse complement strand
ATTGAGCATTGAACATTGATCATATCCCGTCCATCACCGAGGTTACGGAAAATACGAGGCCATGGCAAGTCTTATGTGAGAACCCATTGACAGAAGATCTCTCGGTGAAGACAATACATGAGTCCCAGGAAAGAAAGAGAGCAACAAAAGGACGGAAAAACCATGCCCAAGAAGATTCTCCTTCTTTCGGCCCTCCTTCTGGTGTTCAGCCTGGCCCTCGACGCGTCGGCCGAAGACCCTGTGGACAGGGGCTTTCGTGTTCTCCGCGAAAAGATGGTGAGGGAGCAGATCGCGGAGGCTCCGGACTACCGGGACCCGGTCAAGGACCCCAGGGTGCTCACGGCCATGCGCACGGTGCCGCGGCACCTCTTCGTGGAGAAGAAACTTCAGTCCTCCGCCTACGGCGATTTCCCTCTTCCCATCGGTTACGGGCAGACGATCTCCCAGCCCTACATCGTTGCCCTCATGACCGAAATGCTCGAAGTCAAACCGGATCACAAGGTGCTGGAGGTGGGCACAGGCTCCGGGTATCAGGCTGCCGTACTTTCGGTTCTGGTCCAGGAGGTCTTCACCGTCGAGATCGTCCAAGAGCTGGCGCTCCAGGCGAAGGAGCGTCTGAAGCGCCTCCAGTACGGCAATGTCGCCGCGAGGGCAGGTGACGGCTATTACGGCTGGGAAGAGGCGGCTCCCTTTGATCGAATCATCGTGACCTGCGCCGCGAGCCTGGTGCCTCCTCCGCTGCTCAAGCAGCTCAAGCCCGGAGGCAAGATGTGCATTCCCGTGGGTGCAGCGTACTCGGTTCAGTACCTCACGATGGTGGAGAAGTCCGGGGCAGGCACCATCACCATGAGAAAGTCGATTCCTGTTCGTTTTGTTCCCCTGACCCGCTCAGGCAACGAAGAATAGGGACATTCTGGCTTTTTGGAATGGAGAGCTGAGGCCATGGCCTTTTGCTGTAACAACCCCAAGAAGCTAAACGGCTGAGAACAGCCCTTCAACGGTCAAACCATGGAAGCCAAGACCCCCCTAGTGACCTCTCGCCACGCCGTGCTTCTCTTCTTCACCTCTGCTTCAGTGCTCGCCTATGAAATCCTCCTCATGCGTCTCCTCTCCATCAGCTTCTGGCATCACTTTTCTTACATGGTCATCAGTTTGGCTCTTCTTGGATTCGGTGCAGCCGGATCCTTTCTCTTCCTCTTGTCCAAAAGGGTTTACAGAAACATCGACGCATGGCTGGTGCTTCTTGCCGGGGGCGCCTCTCTTTCCTTCCCTCTTGCCTTCAGCCTGGCAAGGGAAATCAGCCTGGACCCGCTGAACCTGGTCTGGCAATGGAGAGAGTGGCTGAAAATGCTCGCGACCTACCTGGTCATGGCTATCCCGTTTCTTCTCTCAGGCGGGATCGTCGGCATCATCCTGTCCGCAGCAGGCAGGGAGGTGCCGCGGTTGTATGCGGCGGATCTCCTGGGTGCGGGTTTCGGTTCCATGGCCGTGATCCCTGCGCTGTATTTGGCACCGCCCTGGACGCTCCTCCCTCTGCTGAGCGGGGCCCTGCTTGTCAGTGCAGGCTGGTGCTGCTGGCGCACGGTATGGGGTGGAAAGGGGATCCTGGTTCTTCCCGTCACGGGAACCCTTATTCTCGCCTGCTATGTTCTCTTGCCCCCTGTTGCGCATATGCATCATACAAAAGCCCTGCCCATGACCATGAATTTCCCGGACGCCAGGCTGGAGGCGCAGAGGGACGGGCCGCTGGGCCTCCTGCACGTTGTCGGAAGCTCTCTCATCAGGGAAGTTCCTGGACTGAGCCTCACTTACGGCCTCGACGGAAAAGGCGAGGAAGGAATTCTTCCGAATCAGAAAGAGATTTTTTCAGACGGCGATGCCCTGAGCACGATCACCCGCTTCAGCGGAGATCCCGATGAACTGGAGCATTTGGACTTCACGACCATGGCTCTTCCCTACCATGTGCGCCGTCCGAAAAAGATCCTCGTGGTTGGGGCCGGCGGCGGCTCGGATGTCCTCCTTGCGCTGAAAGAGAACGCTTCGAGCATTACGGCGCTGGAGTCCAACCCTCAGGTGGCTGAATGGATGACCGGACCCTTTGCGGACTTCTCGGGGCATCTGTATTCGAAGCCGGGGGTGCGACTTCTGATACGGGAGGCCCGCCAGTTTCTTCATGGAACAGAAGAACGGTTTGATCTGATCCAGCTTTCTTTGCTCGATTCCTTTGGGGGCTCATCCGCAGGTCTTTACTCCGCCGCCGAGAGCTATCTGTACACGACGGAAGCTCTTGGTCTCTATCTTAGAAGGCTCAGCGATTCAGGGATCCTCGCTGTAACCCGTTGGCTGAAGATGCCCCCCAGGGATTCCTTGAGAATCTTCAGCACGGCCTTGACCGCGCTGAGAGAAGCGGGGACTTCGCCGCAACCGGAAGAGCACCTCCTTTTGATTCGAAGCTGGAAGACCTCGACCCTTCTTGTCTCCCGATCGCCTTTCGCGGCCGGGGAGATCGAGAAAGCCGCCGCGTTCTGCGACCGGAGAAGTTTCGATGTGGACTACTACGCGGGGATCAAGGAAGAGAGGACCAACCGCTACGACATTCAAAAGGAGGCCTATTCCTTCAGGGGTGCGACTTCCCTGGCAGGACCTCAATCAAAACGGTTCCTGAAAGAGTACCTTTTTGACGTGACTCCAACGACGGATGACAAACCCTACTTCTCTCACTTTTTTCGCTGGGACAAGGCTTGGACTCTTTTTCAGCAGCTCCGCAGAGAATTCCTGCCTTTTGTAGAAATCGGATACGTGCTGATCCTTGCCACGCTGGTGCAAGCCGTCGTTGCCGGTGGGGCGCTGATTCTGCTTCCCCTCATAGGCCTTCGGCGCGACCGCGAGTGGGCGCAAGGCGGTTTCTCCGCATGGGCGGTTCTCGGTACGCTCTTCTATTTCTGTTCCATCGGGTTTGCCTTCATGTTTTTGGAGATGGCTTTTCTCCCCAAGTACACGCTCCTTCTCGCCCACCCCATTTACTCAACCGCCATGGTGCTCGGGGCAGTGCTCGTCTTCGCAGGGTTGGGCAGTCTGAGCGTCGGCCATTTGGAAAGCAGGTCTCTGTGGATTGCGGTCGCCTGTGTGTGCGCTTGGGTCCTGATTCAGGCTCTTATAGAGGAGACGCTTCTGGGATGGGCGCTTGGCTGGCCCTTCGGAGCAAGGCTTGTGCTTACAGTCGTCATGGTGGGAAGCGTGTCTTTCTTTCTGGGGTGGCCCTTTCCCATCGGGCTTCGCGAGACCTCGGCCCGCTTTTCCGCCCTTGTGCCGTGGGCGTGGGGGGTCAATGCCTGCGCATCGGTCATCGGAGCGGTGCTCGGCAAGATGATCAGCATGAGCGTCGGATTGCGAATGACCATGGTGGTGGCCGCCCTGCTTTATGTGTTCGCAGCGCCGCTCTTTCGCCTGGCGCTGCAGCCGAAAAGAGATGCCGGATGAAATCCGGTGCGTCAGAAAAAATTATG
>JALOPA010000494.1 GCA_025454125.1 Thermodesulfobacteriota bacterium | reverse complement strand
CAGGCCGACGTGCTCGATCAGGTTCTTGAACAGGGCGAATTTGCGTCTTGCGAAGTAATTACCTTCCAGGTAATGGCAGTCGCCCGGGTGTCACCCGGACACCCAGACCCCGTCGGCGCCGTGCCTGAAGGCGGCGAGGATGAACTTGGGGCTCACCCGGGCCGAGCACGGAACCCGGATCACCCGGATGTTGGACGGATACTGGAAACGGCTGACCCCTGCCAGGTCGGCCGCACCGTAGCTGCACCAGTTGCACAGGAAGGCCGTAATTTTCGGCTGCCAATCGTTCATTCAAGTCTCCTTCAAATGATGCAGGTTGCATGTTGCCGGTCGCAGGTTGAAAAACCAAGTGAAGGGGAACTTTCTCTTGCAACCAGCAACCTGCAACGAGCCACGTGCGCCTTACATCTCATTAATCATCGCCATGATCTGCCCTTCCTCGAATCCCTTGAGGTTGAGGGCCCCTGAGCGGCAGGAGGCCACGCACAGGCCACAGCCTTTGCACAGAACCGGGTTGACTTCCGCCCTTCCCGCAAACGGGCCCTTCTGAATGAAGGAGGGCGCCGAGTAGGGGCAAATCTCCACACAGACCCCGCAGCGGCTGCACACCGATGGAGTCACATAGGCCACCATGCCGCTCACCGCAATGGTCTTTCTGGCGAGCAGCGTCACTGCTCTGGAGGCGGCCGCCTGGGCCTGGGCCACCGACTCATCGATGGGTTTCGGGTAATGGGCCATGCCGCAGAGGAAGACGCCGTCCGTGGCAAACTGGGACGGTCCGAGCTTCGCGTGGGCCTCGACGAAGAACCCGTCCTCGTTCAGGGGGACCTTGAAGAACTGGGCCAGTTTTTCATCCCTGTAGGGAACAATGGCCGAGGCCAGGGCGAGGAGGTCCGCCTTGATCACCACAGGGCGCTGCAGCACGTGATCGACCACCTCGATCTCGAGGCCGTCTCTGCCGGCGGAAACCTTGGGTTTCTGCGCACGGGAGAAGCGAATGAAGATGACCCCTGCTTCGCGCGCCTTCCGGTAAAGGAGCTCCCGCTCGCCGTAGGTGCGGATGTCCCGGTTGAGGATGTAGACATCCATGGAAGGGTTCAGCTCCTTGAGATGCAGGGCGCTTTCAATGGAGTGGGTGCAGCAGACCCTCGAACAATAGGGTCGCTGCGGCTCCCGCGAACCCACGCACTGGATGAAAACGGCGGTCTGGATCTTATCGAGCGATGGATCGTGATCGATGAACCTGCGGTCCAGCTCCTGGTGGGTCACCACGAGGGGGCTCTTTCCGTAGAGGTACTCCTCGGGTTTGTATTCGGTGCACCCTGTGGCCAGCACGGCAATGCCGTGCTCGATGGTCCCCTGAAGGGCGCCGGCCTGAAGGGTGGACTTGAAATTCCCGACAAACCCTTCGACCTGGGTGAGCTCGGCTCCCAGGTGAACCCGAATGTTCTTGTCGGCCTGGACCGACTGGACAAGGTCCGCCAGATTTTTTTGAATCTCTTCTCCCTGCCAGGTCTTGTAGAGGTTCAGGGCCTGCCCCCCGAGCAGAGGCGCCTTCTCCACAATCTCCACTTCATACCCCTGGTCGCTCAAGGTTTTTGCCGCCACCATGCCGGCGATGCCGCCGCCGATCACGAGGGCCCGCGGGTTGATGTCCAGCATGGCCTCAGGGAGCGAGTCCATGAGCGCCACCTTGGCCACGGCCATGCGCACGAGGTCTTTGGCTTTGTTGGTCGCTTCCTCCGGATTGTCCTTGTGCACCCACGAGTCCTGGTTTCGGATGTTGGTCATCTCGAAGAGGTACTTGTTCAGCCCGGCACTGACCAGAGTCTCCTGAAAAAGAGGCTCGTGGGTCTTGGGCGTGCACGCAGCCACCACGATCCGGTTGAGGGCGTTCGCCTTGATCACCTGGGCCATGGTGTCCTGGGTGTCCTGGGAGCAGGAGTAGAGATTGTCCGCCACGTACTCCACATAGGGAAGGGTCTTCGCATAGTCTCGCACGGCAGGGACGTTCACCACGCTCCCGATGTTGATGCCACAGTTGCACACAAAGACTCCGATACGAGGCCTCTCGCCCCGGATGTCTTTCTGCCCCGGCACTTCCTTGGCCTTGGTCAAGGTGTTCCGGCTGCTGCTCAGGAGGGCTCCGGCCCGGGCAGCCGCCGAACTCGCTTCGATCACGGACTGGGGGATGTCCTTGGGTCCCTGGAACGCGCCGCAGACATATATGCCTTCCTTGGAGGTGGCCACAGGCGCGAAAGAACCGGTGCTGCAGAACTGCGACTCCGTGAGATCGATGCCGAGCCGGTGGGCCAGTTCCATGACCTCCGGCGGGGTCTCCAGCCCGACCGAGAGCACCACCATGTCGAAGGCCTCCGTGTGAAAGCCGCCCTCTTCGGTCACATACTTGATGCTCAGATCGTCGGAGCCGGCAACGCCCTCCACCGTGTGCACCCGGCAACGGATAAACCGGACGCCGTGCTTGTCTTTGGCCGCGTCATAGTACCGCTCGAAGTCCTTGCCGTGGGTCCGCATGTCCATGTAAAAGATGGCGCAATCGAGGTCGGACCCGGAATGTTCCTTGGCAATGACCGCTTCCTTGATGGCGTACATGCAGCAGACCGAGGAGCAGTAGGGATGGTCGCAGTGGTGCATCTCTCTGGAGCCGACGCATTGAAGCCAGGCGATCTTCTTGGGCTCCTTGTGGTCCGACAGGCGAGCCAGGTGCCCCAGGGTCGGACCGGAGGCGGACAGAATCCTCTCGAACTCCATGGAAGTGATCACGTTCGGAAGCTTGGCGTAGCTGTAAGCCTCATACTTGGAAGGGTCGAAAGGCTGGAAGCCCGGCGCGAGAATAATGGCGCCTACGTCCAGTTCGACGATTTCGTCTTTTTGAGAATGATCGATCGCTCCCACGCCGCAGAACTCCGCACAAATCTTGCAGCCGCCGGTCTTGAAATGGATGCACATGCTCCGGTCGATGGCCGGCATGTTGGGAATCGCCTGAGCATAGGGAACGTAGATGGGTTTCCGGCCTTTGAGACCCATATCGTACTCGGAAGGGATGCGCTTCACCTCGTGCCGGGTGATGTCTTCCAGCTTGATGTGACCGGTGGGGCAGACCGAGGCGCAGGCCCCGCACCCCATGCAGAACTCGGTCTGCACGTGGAAAGGCGTGTCGACCTTCATTTCCGTGCCGCGGCCCGTCAGGCTGATGGCCGCATTGCCCATCCTCTCGCAGATCCTGGTGCAGAGCCCGCAGAGGATGCAATCGTCGTTGCCTTTCTTGAACCGCGAGGTTTCAATGCCGTACTTTTTTGCCAGGTCCTTGAGAACGGGAACCTCCGGGCACCGGGCCAGCAGCAGCTCAACAAGCAGCTTTCGACCCTTGTGCACGGCCTCCGTGTCCGTCTTGACCTCCATCCCTTCCCAGATCGGGTAATTGCAGGAGGTGACAAAACGGGTCCGCCGGCCGTCAAAGACCTCCACCGTGCACAGCCGGCACATG
>JALOPA010000493.1 GCA_025454125.1 Thermodesulfobacteriota bacterium | reverse complement strand
TCCATCCCGTACTCCCGGTACACGGCGACCTGGTCGATGACCGGCTCCGCTTGGGCCGGGGATTCCTCCGAAGGAGCAGGGGCTTCCTCTTCCACTTTCACTTCCTTGGGCGGCTCCTTGATTTCGGGCTCTGACGGAGCTTTCTGCACCGCCTGTCTTTCAGCAGGAACCGGCCTTCTTGCCAAGGCCACCTGCTGGAGGGCTTCAGGATAGTCCGGCCACAATCTCAAGGCTGCCAGGTATTGCTGCAAGGCCTGAGCCTGTTTCCCCTCCTTCTGGAAACGCAAGCCGGCTTTGTAGCGTTCTTCCGCTCCTTTGCGCAAAACCTTTTCGACGCGTTCTCGCCCCTCCTTTGCCGTCCGGTCCCCGGGCGCAACCGTCAGGGCGATTTTGTACTGCCTCAAGGCTTCCGGAAGCTGTCCTGAAGCCTCGAGGTCCTTGGCCCTCGCCAGGGAGTCCCTCACAAAAAGCTCTTCCGGGAGCGGCAAGGATTCCTTTGGGGTCTCCTGGACCGGGGCCATCGCGCAGCCCACGACCCCTGCGACGAGAACAAAGGAAAGAAGGATTTTAAGAAAGGAGTGCACGCTTCTATCTCAACGGTATCGCCTGCATGATCTTGAGTTTCGCTGAAAAACTCTCCATGTCCTTCTTCAGGATCTGGTCCCTCTTCAACGTGAGGGGCTCGGAGAAAAAGGGATTTCCACCTGCCTTGACCGAAAATCCTGCCTTGTAGCCTATTTCCTCACAGAGTTTCAGCACGGCGGGGCTGAACTCCCCGTAGGGAAACGCTATGTACTGGGTATTCTGGTTCAGCTGACCGTCCAGCACCTGTTTGGAAACAAGGAGCTCTCTCTTCACTCTGGCCAGGTATTCTTTCTCGCTCTCCCCGGCCAGCTTCTTCGAGAGATCCACGTGGTTCACCGAGTGAGATCCCACCTCGAAACCGTCGGCTTTCATGGCTTTCAGCTGCTCCCACGTGAGGGCATTCTTCGAAGCTCCAACAAACGAGGTGTAGATGAAGAGCGTCGCCGTGAAGCCGTATTTTTTCAGGATGGGATAGGCAATCTCATAGGTTGACCGGTAGCCGTCATCCAGATTGATGACGACAGCCTTCTTGGGGATCGCCTTGCGAAAACTCAGAAACTCGATGAGTTCTGCCGTGCTGATCACCGAATACCCGCCGTCCTTGAGGGCCTTCATCTGTTGCTCGAACAAGGCGGCGGCCGTGCAAAGAGAGGAGTCGCATCTCTCGGCAAAATGGTGGTAGCAAAGCACAGGGACGATCTGGTACCCCTCCGGCGTGAGGCCGCCCGGGTTTTCTTCTCTCAGGGGGACAACGATCATCTGATCCTTGGCAAAGGCGGATCCCCTGTTCGCCTCCTCGATCACCCAGGCTTTTCGAGGATCGCCCAGGAATTCCCGGGCAAGGCTCTCTGCATTTTCCCCCTCTTTGAGCTTCAGGACCGCATAATCCTCGGACCGGAAAACGGTGCGCCCCTCCGCCTTGTCCTTGGCGACGGCCGGCTCCGGGGGCCTGAGGCTGAAGTTCTCCCATGCGCAGGAGGCCACGAGGCTCAGACCTGACAACAAGGCCATGAGGACGATGCCTTTAGCCCTGGGCCCGGAGATCCTCATACTCCTCCCCCTTTGTCCGGGACACGCTGTAGAGGGTCACGTGCGCCCGCCTTCCCTTGACCGGCGCTTTTCCCCTGGCCTCGAAACTCAACTCCGCCTCCTTCTCCCCTATGGCGTCAAAGGTTGTCTTGCTGATCAGGATCTCCCCGGCTTTGGCCACCTTGGTCAGACGGGATGCAATGTTCACGTTGTCTCCGATGACCGTGTATTCCATCCTTTTTTGAGAACCGAGATTCCCGGACAGCATCTCCCCGGAATTGATTCCCACGCCCACCCCGATTTTCATTCCATTCATTTTCTTCTGAAGGTTGAGCTCCGCAATCGCGTCTTGGATGTCCAGCGCCGCCCTGACCGCAGCCAGCGCATGGTCCGGATTGGCTGCGGGCGCGCCGAAAACAGCCATGGCCTCATCTCCCACGAACTTGTTCACGTGGCCGCCATGCTTGATCACCCTGTCCGTGACCCGGGTCAGGTAGTCGTTGAGAAGCTCCACAATGACTTCCGGTGTCTTGTTTTCCGAGAGGGCCGTGAACCCGCGAATGTCCACAAAGAGAACGCTCGCATCCACGGTCGCTCCTTTCATCCACTGGCTCTCCGGGTTGGCCAGAATGATGTCCACGATTTCCGGCGTCACGTAGCGGCCGAAGGAGTCCTTGATCTTCTCTTTCACTTCCAGGTCTTCGGCCATGCGGTTGAACGCAAAGGCCAGGTCTCCGAACTCGTCGTTGCGCTTCGTTCTCACCCGGTGGCTGAACTGTCCCATGCCCAGGGCCTTGGCCGTCTCGCTGAGCTGCCGGATGGGGACCGTGAAGTACATGCTCAGCCCCAGGCTGAGAATGATCCCCAGGCCGATCACCGCGAGCGTCAGCATCAGCACAAAGAACTTCGCGTCGCTCAGGCTCTTCAGGATCTTGGCCTGGGACACGGCAAGGTGCACTTCGCCGACCTTCAGGTTCTGATAGAGCACCTGAGTTTCAAAGTAGAGGACCTCCTCCTCCCCCAGACGGATGATGCTCTTCCGCACCGGTCCCGCAGCCTGAAGGGTGGTGACCTTCTGCGGCGGCTCGTAGAGGAGCCCCACGTTCTCCATGCGGCTGTGGGCCCGGATGATCCTCTTGTGATCCGTGATCGCCGCGAAGAGCACCTGCTCGTTTTGCGCGAGATTCTTGGCGAGCTGGAAGAGGACCAGCTCCTCCTCTCCCAGGATCTTGTCCGCGGCGTTGTTCCCTGCGATTCTCACCAGACTGTCCCCCAGGTCGTTCAGCTGGGAGAGGAATTGCTGCTTTTGTTCCCAAAGAATAATGAAGCTGATGGAGCAAATGAAAAGGGACATGAGGAAGGTTGAAACAATGGCGAGCTTGGCGAAGATGGGAATTCGCCGATGCTTTCTGGCCCTTCGTTCCCCTTTGCGCCGGTCCTTTCCGCTTCTCCTGTCCGGCCCCTCAAAGGGTTCTTGCTTCTTGCGCCTGTCCTCGCCGCCTCTTCTGTCCCTGCTGCCTCTCCTTTCCTCATACCGGTTCGAACCCTGTTCGGCGGGCGGAGTTAGAGCATATTTAGAGTCAGGTGAAGAGGGCATGGGGTGCGCTCACCTCGTTGTTATACAAGCCTGGCCTAGGTCCTTTTAATCATTAGAATTTTACTTCAATATCCTCCGCATGTCAATGTTCTCCTTTAACTCCGTCTTGCCTCCTGCAGGAACGTTTTCCTACCTGGATCTTTAAGTTGCTGGTATTTGTAGCCTTCTGTTCCTCAGCCGCCTTTTTAAAGGTCTTCATATTCTTTTTTTCTTTTGGACAGCACCCGCGTTTATTGTTGACAGATTTTAGTTTGTGGCATAAATTTGCAATTAACCAACTGGATGGTTTAACCCAATGATT
>JALOPA010000492.1 GCA_025454125.1 Thermodesulfobacteriota bacterium | reverse complement strand
CTGCTGAGCTTTCGGACCGGGCTTACAGGATGATCAACCGGCTGATCGAGAGCGTTCTCAGCGATCCTGAATTTCAGAAGGTCATCACAACACCTTGAGGGGGCCGGAAGAAAATCCGTTTTCACCCTATCCCTCGCATGCGTGACCTATCCCCTGAGGAGGACGTGACGCTTCGCTGCGCCGTTGTCATCCCCGCATACAACCATGGGAGCCAGCTTGGCGATGTTCTGGCCAAGGCCCTGCGCTTCGGATACCCGGTTTTTGTGGTGGATGACGGTTCCACGGACTCAACGCGGGAAATTCTCGCTTCCGAAGAGAACCAGGGCAAAGGAGCCTCCCTTCTTGCCGGGTTTGCCTGTGCCCGGGCCGTGGCAGACTGGGCCGTCACCCTCGATGCAGACGGACAGCACGACCCCGATGACATCCCCTCTCTTGTCCATGCGGTGAAAGAGGGAGAGCGATGCCTTGTGCTGGGAAAGAGGGCAGGAATGGAGCGTGAGATCGTGCCATGGACCAGCCGCTGGGGGCGCAGGTTTTCCAATTTCTGGGTCTGGGCTTGCTGCGGCAAATGGTTCTCCGATTCCCAATCCGGATTTCGGCTCTATCCTGTACCGGAGACACTGCACCTGGGCGCTGCGTCAAAGAGGTTCCAGTTTGAAGTGGAAATCCTGGTTCGGGCCGTCTGGTCCGGAATTCCTGTACGGCAGGTCCCTGTGCAGGCGTTCTATGGCCCCGGCCATGTCCGGATCTCTCACTTCAGACCGTGGCTGGATTTCTGGCGCAACACAAAGACCTTCACCCGCCTGCTGGCCCATCGAATCCTCATCCCCTCAAAACGGCGACAAGCGAAAAAGAGCCTCTCATGACCATCTCAATCGGGAAGTGGAGATACCTTGTGGTCCTGGCCATGCTGGCCGGCACAGCAGCGGCTTTCGGGTGGGGGGTGAGCAGGCTCAGCATAAACAACGACATCACTGCGGCCCTGCCCGCTGATGACCAGGTGGTGGCCGCGGCCCGGGAGCTCCTCAGACACCACCCTGTCCTGGACAACATCTTCATCCAGATCCGCTCCTCCGGTGCCTCGGAGAACAGGGAGGCGCTTGTGAAGGCCGCAGATCTCGCCTCTGCCATGCTTTCGGAAAGCGGCCTTGTGCGAATGGTCTCGAGCGGCAAGGCGGCAGAGGCCTACAGCGCCATGCTCGACACCGTGACCGAGAACCTGCCCCTCCTGCTGAGCGAAAAGGATTTGAGCGACAGGGTGAAAGACCTGATCCGGCCGGAACGGGTCGAGAGCCTTTTGCAGGAAGCGTTGGGCAATCTTCTTGATCTTGCCGGCATGGGCCAGGCCCAGTACGTTGCAAAGGACCCTCTGGGTCTTCGGAATCTATTCCTTGAACGCCTCTCTTCCGCTTTGCCTTTCAAGGACGCCGCGCTGGAGCGGGGATACATCATGAGCAGAGACGGCCGCAACCTCCTGCTCATAGCGAAGCCGACGCAGCCTGGCCAGGACGCATCCTTTGCCCGATCTCTTACGGAAGTGATGGAACGAATTGGACCGGCACTGAAAGCGGAAGCCAAAGGCTGCACCATGGCTTATGTCGGAGCCTTCAGGGCCTCGCTGGACAATGAAACGATCATCCGGCGCGATACCTCCATGGCCCTCACCCTGGTCATGCTGAGCCTGATCCCTCTGGTTCTTCTGAGTTTCAGGAGGCCCTGGCTCGGACTTCTTTCAGCCGTTCCCGCAGCAGCCGGCACCATGCTGGCTGTTTTTGTGTATGCCCTCACAGGCGAGGCTCTATTCAGCGTGGCCATGGGGTTTGGCGGAGCCCTTATCGGCATTGCCGTGGATCATGGACTGGCCTATGTCATTCTTCTGGACCGGCCCGGCGGAACCGAGGCCCGGAGCGCATCGAGGGATATATGGGCCGTCGGTTCCCTGCCTCTTCTTTCTGCTCTGGCGGCTCTCCTCTCTCTCACGGCCATACGCATTCCTTTGTTTGCCCAGGTGGGGCTCTTTGCAGCGCTCGGCGTGGGACTCTCGGCGCTCTACGCCCACCTCTTTTTCCCTCTTCTGTTGCCCCGGCTCAAGGCATCGAAAAAGCAACGCCCGCTTCCGCTCGAACGGCTTATGGACCGGATCGTGGCCGCGTCAAGCGGGTGGACCCTCGGGGCCTGCGCCGCTTTTGCTCTTGCCATGCTCTTCTTCGCAAGAATCCAGTTCAACGTGGATCTCGCTTCCATGAACACCCTGAGCAAGGAAACCGTGGAGGCCGAGCGTCAGATCCAGGAGGTATGGGGCGCCATGTCCGCCAGGCCCTCCCTCATGGTGCAAGGCCGCAGTGTCGAGGAGTTGCTGATGAAGGCGGACCGCCTTGCCGAGTTCCTGGAAAAAGAGCGGCACTCCTCGGTGCTCAGCCAGGATCCTCCCCGATCAGCGGCGTTGCCCGGACCGAAGGCTCAGACGAGACACCTGAGAGCGTGGCGCGATTTCTGGACAGAAGAACGCATCCTGAGCCTGGAGAACTCCCTGAAACAAACCTCTGCGACCCTGGGGTTCAAAGCCGATGCCTTTGATCCTTTTCTCAAGATGCTCCGTCACCCCATGCAAACCCCCTCTGCTTTCCCGCAGGAGTTCCTGGCGGCGTTCGGCGTGTTTCCGAAGGAGAAGGAAGGAGGATGGGTCCTGGTGGACACGATTCTGCCCGGGCCTGGCTTCGATCCCTTTGTCTTTTTTGAGAAGGCGCGGCAGCAAGGGTTTCTTTTTTTTGATTCCGGTCATTTCTCCAAGCATTTGGCTGGAGAACTGAACCGGTCTTTCGTTGGGATCCTCCTGCTGGTCATGGCCGTGACCGTGGCGGCCCTTTTTCTTTTTTTCCTCGACTGGCAGCTCCTCCTCCTTTCCATCGCGCCGGTGACCTTTTCGCTGATTGCCACCCTCGGCACCATGGGACTCCTCGGCCTTTCCCTGTCCATCCCTTCTTTGATGCTGGCCCCTTTGCTGGTCGGCCTTGGGCTGGAATCGGGCATCTATTTTGTGCGCAGCTATCAGCGGTTCGGAACCGCTCCCAACCCGAAATCCGACGGGTTTCGGATCACGGTCATGGTCTGCGGCCTCACGACGCTCGTGGGGTTCGGTTCTCTTCTTTTCGCAGAGCATGCGGTGTTGCGGGATGCAGGGATCAGCACCTTCCTCGGCATATTCTATGCCATGGTAGGCGCCTTCTTCATCGTGCCCCCTGTCCTCCGCTTTCTTTTCAGGGTCCCGCCGCCTCCGGCTCACCCTTTGCCGGCAGGATCAAAGGAACACACCCGGGCAACCCTGATGCGATTCCGACACCTTGAGCCTTTTCCGCGTGTCTTTGCACGGTTCAAAATCAAGCTCGACCCCATGTTCCCCCGCCTTGGGGATTTTGTGAAGCCCGGCATGAAGCTCGCGGACATAGGGTGCGGATTCGGAGTTCCTGCAGCATGGCTCCTCACCCTGTACCCTGATCTGGCGTTTATTGCCTGCGATCCCCATCCGGAACGGGCAAGGATCGCGGCAAGGGTGCTCGGCGGCAGAGCCGAGGTGATGAATGTGGGAGCCATGGATCTGCACCTGGACCATGAAGCAATCGATGCTGTCCTGCTTCTGGACATGCTTCATTATCTTGAGGACAAGGAGGTCTCAGAACTCCTCGAACGTCTCAGACCCGTCCTGTCAACGCAGGGCCGGCTGATTATCCGGGTCACTCTGCCTGGAACCCGCTTCAGCCTGTTCCGTTTTGTGGAAGAGACCCGGCTCCGGATCAAAGGAGCGCACCCCTGCTGGAGAAGCAAAGACAAGG
>JALOPA010000491.1 GCA_025454125.1 Thermodesulfobacteriota bacterium | reverse complement strand
CTCTTCCTTTGCCATGCACGTCAAGGGCCTTGAAATCGCGGGTTATGACCCCCGAGGGTCTTTCGGCCATGGCCTTGCCTACGCGGTGGCCAATCGCGGAGGATGCCATCTCTCCGCGTTCCTGGTTGCCCAGGAAGTCTTCCTTGGATTGCTCCGACCCTTTGCCGTGCGATCCAAAGCGGATTATGTCAGGTTTTTCGAGAGCCTCGACAATTGCGTGAACTCCCTCCAGACTTGCCTTTTTACGCTTTTTCCCTACCTCCTGGAGTCTCCGCTCACCAAGTACACACCGCCATTCGCTCTTGCGCTTCTCATGCAGGAAATGCCCCAAGCGGCGATTCCCCTCATCGATTACTCCCTTTACAGGGATTTCTGGTCAGCGGTGACAGGCATAAAGATGTCGCGCTGGGAGTACCTCGAAGCAGGTGATCGGATCACGGTGCTGGAGCGCTACATGAACACACGGGAAGGGATCTGGCGCTTGCACGACACATTGCCGGACCGCCTATTGAGGGAAGGCCGCAAATCAGATCCTAAGGCCCGAACCGTGCCCATCGAAAAGCTGAGATCCAAGTACTACAAGAAACGCGGCTACGATCACAACGGGATTCCGACAGATCGAACGCTAAAGCGTTTGGGGATTCAGGCGGCCACAGGCCTCCAGATGCCTTTGTAGAGCCACAATCTGGAAAACGGATCTCCCACGCTCAGAACACCTTTCTTCAAAGCCGCGAGATCGAATGTCACTTCCTTTTCATGGATCATGGGGTCCCAGGGCTCGAGGATCACGGCCCCCTTCTCCACAGGAATGACCCTGGGCAGCCTTGGCTCACCCCAACCCTGATGGCGAACCGAATCCTGAAGCTCCTTTATGGTTTTGTGCCGGAGCAATTCGTGAAGCGTCACCAGGGTGGGCGGACTGAGAGGGATCTCTCCAGCCAAGTTAGCCGAAAGGCCTTGCTCCGGTTCGACCCATGTGCCGTGGGTGGTCTCCCTTTTGTCAGGGCTGCACTCCTGGTTTGGAGGGACAAAAGAGAGGAAAAACCTCGTGTCGAATCGTGGTTTAAACGCCTCGGGCGTGATCCAGTGCGACCACGGAAAGAGACGGGAGAGTTGAAGACGCCAGCCGCCTGAAACCGCCCACTCTCTGAACCAGCCCTTTGAGAGCTTTTTTACTTTCCGTGTCTCACATATCCTTCGAACGCCTGAGTCGGTGTCCTGCTCGCGAACGGCGAGCAGCACCCCACCCTCTTCAAAGGTTTCCCGAATCGCTGCAATCCCGTAAGCGAGCATTTCCGCCGCAGGGAGAGACCCGCCCAACCTCGTCTCGATCCCTGACCGATCCAGGTCACTGTGCCTCAGCCACAGGTCCGCATCTCTGTCTTCGGAGGCGACTGTGCCGCCAGGAAACACATAGGTTCCAGGGAAAAATCTGCTCTGACCGCTCCTCTTCAGAAGATAGACTTCGAAAGCTGTGCCCTTTTCTCGAACAAGCACGATCGTTGAAGCGGCCCTAGTTTTCTCGCTGGTTTCTTGCATCTTCTAAAGACTGACGACCTCGAAAAAGTCCTCCTAGCCGTCACCCCGGCTCCCGGCTTTCGCCGGGACAGGGTCGCCGGGGTCCAGAAGCCTCTGAGATTCCTGGATTCCGGCTTCCGCCGGAATGACAAAGGGAGGCGTTCGCAGATTTATTTGAAGTTCGTCAAAATCCCCTCCTGTCAGAAAACATACTTTTCTCTTTGGTTCATGAAGCCTTTATAAAGCCGGTAGTGTTCCGTTTCTTCATAGGCCACCTGCTTGACCGGAATCCCGTCAAAGCTGTAGATGGTTGCCCCAGGACACGCCAGCAAAATGGGAGAGTGGGTTGCGACAATGAACTGGGCATGACCTTGGTCGGCCATCTCCTTGAGCAACCGCACGAACTCGATCTGCGTTTTGGGTGAAAGAGCCGTCTCCGGCTCATCAACCAGGTAGAGACCTCGGATCTGATACCGGTTCCGAAAATAAGACATGAGGGACTGGCCGTGAGAAAGGGCTGTCAGGGATTTCCCTCCGTAGTATTTCAGCATAGCAGGATCGGAAGCAGCCCACTCATCCAGATTCATTGCAAAATGAAGAAAAAGATCCGAGGCGAAAAAAGAGCCGGGCACCTCCCCGTCCGTCCACTCTGCGGAAAGATAGCGGTAGAGCAGTTCCTCATAGGGATTGGTCTCGTAGTGAAACCGGTCCGTGTCCCGCCAGATGTGAATGTAGCAGCGATGGGCAATGGCCCTGAGCAGGGTTGATTTTCCGGTTCCGTTTTCCCCTACAAAAAAAGTGACCGGAGCCCCGAAGCGGACACTCTTGGTTTTTCGAAAGATTTTCTGGTTAAAGGGGTAGTGCTCTTGGGTTGGGTATTTTTCCGAGTGCAGTATTATTTTCTTGAGATGCATGACAAGATCCCCTAAATTCCTTCGGTTATCGGCACATGGCACGTCGCTCGTAAACAAGCCTTGTCCGTCACTCCCGCGCAGGCGGGAGTCCAGAGCGCATATCGAAACACTGGATTCCCGCTTTCGCGGGAATGACAGCAGAGAAAGCGCGAATCTCTTTACGCAACAGGAGATCAGTGAACAACACTCTGAACTTCAAGACGCACTATAGCACAAAAAAGGAACTCCGTGTTCTAAAACGAATCAAGTGAGGAATCCTCATGATCTATGAACTCGAACGTCGTGTGGCTTTGGAGGCCGTGATCAAAGCGTGTCAACTGTGCCGTGCCGTGCAGGCTGCACATCTTGCGGGCGGAGTGATTGACAAAGAGGACAAATCGCCCGTGACCGTGGCCGATTTTGGAGCTCAGGCCGTGGTGAGCGACCATCTTGCCGCAGCCTTCCCTCAGGACCCCCTTGTGGGGGAAGAGGATTCCGCTCTGCTGCGACGACCTGAAAACGCACGGCTCAAGGAAACCGTGCTGAACCATGTGCGGGCCATCGCTCCCCGGCTCAATGAAAAAGAGGCCTTCGCCGCCATTGACAGAGGGAACGCGGCGGGCGGGTCCAAAGGCCGCTTTTGGACCCTTGATCCCATTGACGGCACCAAGGGCTTTCTGCGCGGGGATCAGTACGCCGTTGCCCTTGCTCTTATCCAAGACGGCCGGATTTGCCTCGGTGTGCTGGGTTGCCCAAGCTTGCCTCTCCTTTCCCTTCAGGGACAAGGCGGGTCGGTCTTCGTAGCTGTCCGCGGACAAGGATCGGCAATGAGACGTATTGAGCGGCCCGAGGAAAAGGTCATTAAGGTTGCCGATATCTCGGATCCTGTGGATGCGCTCTTCTGCGAGTCTTTTGAATCTTCTCACTCCTCTCATGACGACATGGGAGAAATCGTGAAGTTGCTTGGAGTGAAGCGCCCTCCCCTGCGCATGGACAGTCAGGCCAAGTACGGTATTCTTTCCAGGGGCGACGGCACCGTGTACCTGCGGCTTCCCACCAGGAAAGGCTATGAGGAGAAGATCTGGGATCACGCGGCAGGCTGCATTCTTGTGGAGGAAGCGGGC
>JALOPA010000490.1 GCA_025454125.1 Thermodesulfobacteriota bacterium | reverse complement strand
GGTGATGAGGGTCTTGAGCTGCATGGGTTTGGGTTCCTTGCCTTCGATTTCCACCGGAACCTGTTCCAATCCGTAGGCCCGGGCAAAATAGCCCCATGCCGGGTGGTACACCATGAACTTGAGACCTCTCCTGTCTTTGAAGATCTCCCGGAGGTCCTGGTCCAGCTTGTCGATCTCCCCAAGGAAAGCATCGTGTCCGGACTGGTATTTGCCGCTGTTTGAAGGGTCCATTTCCACCAGGGCGTCCAGGATATTCCGGGCAATGATCCTGACCTCAGGCGGCGACACCCACACGTGCGGATCCGGGGTCCCGGACGCTTCATCCCCGGGAGCGTGTTTGGTCCCGCCCTCCTCTTCATGGTGATGCTCAGCCATGGCGATTTTCTCGATGCCCTTGTCGGTGTGGACCATCCGCATCTTTGGATGGAGTTCAGCGAACTTGGGCAGCCATACGGCTTCAAAAGAAACCCCAATAGCAAAGTAGAGGTTGCTTTTCGTGAGAGCGGTCATCTGGCTGGGACGGGGCTCGTACGTATGAGGGTTGGCTGCGGGCGGAACCATAACGGAAACACGGACCAGGCTGCCGCCGATTTTGTCGACGAAGTATTTCTGAGGAGCGATGCTCACGAACACAGGAATCGGCTCACCGGCACGGGAGACGCTCCCGGAGAGGCACGCCCAGAAGCAGACGGCGAAAAAGATCAGGAGGAGGTGAACGGTTCGGAAGCCTTTGGCGATAGCGGGTGTTTTTGTGAAAGCCATGCTCTAGCGATCTCCTGTGGGAAACGGCGATGAATAGAAAAACCACATGGAAAGAATACCCACAGAGCGCCTCCTTGTCCAGAGGGTTGTGGTTCAATTTCCCTTGACATCACTCTCTTTTTTACGTATCGCAATGCTACAAACCTAAGAAATCTGCAAGTCTTAATCCGGCCGTCAACCCACAAAGTGAAAGAGCGTCCGCCGCACTATCATCAGGCGGGAAAGAGGCCGGGTGGGGAACACGATGTCCTGATGAGAGGAGAGTCATGACCACGAAAAAAGTGTACAGCGTTTGCGGAATGTGCACCGTGCGGTGCCCGATACAAGTTGACGTGAAGGACGGGGCCTGCGCCTTTGTCCAGGGGAATCCCCATGCGGCAGGAATCAACGGGTCGGTGTGCGCCCGCGGGTCTGCGGGAATCGCACTGATCAAAGACGATGAACGGCCTCAGTTCCCGGTGGTCCGGGAAGGGGAGCGCGGGGAAGGCCGGTGGCGAAGGGTTTCCTGGGATGAGGCTCTGGACACGGTGGCCGGCCGCCTCAAGGAGACCATGGCGAAGTACGGACAGTCCGTGTTCGGTGTCGGCCGGGAGGAACTGGTCAACGACCTCAAGAACGCCCGCCACGTGGTGCTCCAGACCCGTAATATTTTCGAGTCCATCAATGTCAAGGAGGTGAACGACCTTCTCGACGCCATCGAGAACGGGTGCCGCCTGACCGTGATCGACGTCCGGGCGAACATCTCTTCCACCAAGGCGCACAACTTCTTCTTGATCCGCCCCAAGACAGACTATGCCTTCAACCTGGCCGTGATTCACACCCTCCTCAACCAGGACCTCTATGACCGGGCCTTTGCGGATCAGTGGATCAACGACCTCAAGGCGCTTCAGCAGTTCGTGAAACCCTACACGCCCGAGTGGGCCGAAAAAGAGACCGGCATCGAAAGGGAAAGGCTCGTGGCCTTTGTCCGCGAACTGGCCGAAGCCAAACCGGCCGTGGTCTGGCACCCGGGGTGGATGACCTCCCGGTACATGGACTCCTTCTATTTCTGCCGTTCCATCTACCTCATCAATGCCCTTCTCGGTTCCGTGGGTGCCAAGGGCGGCATGCCCCTGACCAACACCCCCTCGGATGTGGGCCGAAAGGGTCTGAAGAAGTTTGTGGACCTCTACCCCAAACCGCAGGAGAAACGGGCGGACGGAGTGGGCTGGCGTTACCCTCACTTTGATTCAGGTCCCGGGCTCCTGCACCTCGGGTTCAAAGCCGTTGAAACGGAAGCCCCTTACCCGGTCAAGGCCTACATCGCCTACCGGCACGACCCGCTCATGGGGTTCCCGGACCCGGAATCGCTCACGAAGATCCTCAAGAAGCTGGATCTGCTGGTGTCGGTGACCTTCAGCTGGTCTGACACCGCGTGGCTGTCCGACGTGGTCCTGCCCCTGTCTCCCTATCTCGAACGGGAAAGCGTCCTGGCGTCGAAGAACGGGCTGAAGCCCTACTTCTTTGTCCGCCAAAGGGCGGCGGAGCCTCGCTTCGATACCCGGTCGGACTGGGAGATCATTTCCGGGCTGGCGGGCAGACTGGGTCTCGACGCTCTCGCATTCAAGTCCGCTGAAGAGATGTGGAATTTTCAGCTGGAAGGCACAGGGGTGACGATCAAGGACTTCGAGGCCACTGGCATGGTGTCCCTGGCGAAAGACCCCAGGTACCGCAAGGTGAACGAACTCAAGTTCAAGACGCCTTCGGGAAAAATCGAAGTCCTCTCCAAGAAGCTCGAAACCGCGGGCCTTCCTTCCCTCAAGCCCTATGACCCCGCTCCCAAGCCGGGAGATGGCCAGTTCAGGATCACCTTCGGCCGGTGCCCGGTTCACACCCAGGGCCACACGGTCAACAACACGATGCTCTCCAAGGAGATGCCTGAAAACGTGCTCTGGTTGAACACCGGAGCGGGGCAGACCCTAGGCATCGGCGACGGTGAGGAAGTGGAAATCACGGGCGGTAAGAATTCGGCGAGAATCAAGGTGAAGCTCACGGACCTGATCCATCCGGAAGCGGTTTTTATGGTCCACGGATTCGGCCACACCTTGGCTGTGGAGAGCCGCGCGCTGGGCAAAGGCGTTTCAGACAACGCCCTCATGCCTGGAGGATTGGAGCTCTGGGACCCGGCCGGAGGAGGTGTGGCCATGCAGGAGCACTTCGTGACCCTCAAGAAGATCAAATAGGGGTTGGTCCCAGAGGGACGAGGAAATCAGAAGATCAAGAGCGGTTCGGTCATTCGGTTGGCTGCAGCCGCTCTTGCGCATTGTGGGCAGAGGGCACGCTCGGGTTCCACTCCCATGGAGAGGTCGGAGCGTTCTTTGACGAGGTCGAGGTGCCTGGTGCTGGCATAGGGCGCCCCACACCTCTCGCATCGCTCCAGGGGAAGCTCGGAGTGCACCGTTCCGCAGAAGATCACCTTTCTTAAGCTCCCCTCATCTTTCACCGCGATGTTTCCGTGCGGACAGGCAATGACACAGCTCCCGCACCCGATGCACTTTTCTTGGGTGTGGGCAAAATCAAAGTAGGCCAGCCGGTCGGAGTGCTTGGTCTGAGCCAAGCGCAAGGCATTCGCCCCCACTTCGGTGCACACATACTGGCACAATCCGTCCCCCTGGCAACGGTCGCAGCGAAGGCACCGTTTGGCCTCATTCAACGCCATGTCGTCCGTGAGCCCGAACTCCACCTGCTGAAAATTCGCTGCCCGTTCTTCCAACGGGATCATGACACTCTGCGACCGTTTAAGCTGAACCTTTTCAGAGGCCGTAAGCGCAAGGAAATCCACGTTCCCCCTGGAAACGGGTTTGAAACGGGGAACAGGAGCTTCGGCGCCGGTCAGATAGCAGTCCATGGAAACGGCGGCCCGTTTTCCTGCGGCGATGGCGTCAATGGCGATCCGAGGACCGTAGACCCCGTCGCCGCCTGCAAAGACCCCGGGCACATTGGTCTCGGCAGTGAGCAGGTCGGCTTTGATCGCTCCGCCCGGAGTGACGGCCAGGCCCATGGACTTGGCAAAAGAAGACTCTGCGGACTGGCCGATGGCCAGGACGATGTTGTCCGCTTCCATGGTCGTGAGTTCGCAGGCATCGTACGTCGGGTTGAACCGGCCCTGCGCATCGAAGACCGACGTGCATCTCATGAACTCCACGGCCTTGAATCGGCCGTCCTTTCCCAGGAGATGCCTGGGTCCCCAGGAGTGGTAGATGGTGATGCCTTCGGTCTGAGCATCGTGGACCTCGTGCTTCCAGGCGGGCATCTGCTCCTGGGTTTCGAGGCAGACCATGGACACGTGTGTGGGGCCGAGCCGCTTCACGGTGCGGGCCACGTCCACCGCCACGTTCCCGCCTCCGATCACGATGACCCGGTCTCCGAGTTTGGGCGGGGTGCCGAGCACAGTCATTCGCAGGAGATCGATGCCCCCGAGAACGCCTTCCAACTCTTCTCCGGGAACGTTCAACTTGCGGCTCAGGATCAGACCGGTGGCAAAGTAAAAGGCTTTGTATTCTTGCTTCCTGAGATCGTCCAGGGTCAGATCCTTGCCGAAGGACACCCCGGTCCTGATCTCCACTCCGAGGTCCATGATGTTCCGGATTTCCCTGTCCAGGATCTCTTTGGGAAGCCGGTAAGCAGGAATGCCGTAGCGCAGCATGCCGCCGGCGTGCGGGAGCTTTTCAAAGACCGTCACCCCGTACCCCTTCAGGGCCAGGAAGTAGGCGGCACTGAGGCCCGAAGGGCCTGCTCCCACAATCGCCACCTTGCCCGGTTTGCGAGGGGCGATCGGAGGGCTTCGGTACCCGCCGTTGTCGGCCGTGATCCTTGCCGTGTAGGCCTTCATAAGCTGGATGCTGATGGGCTGGTCCATTTCGCCCCTGAGACAGGCCTCCTCACAGGGGTGGGGGCAGACCAGACCGCAGGCCCAGGGAAAGGGGAGGTCCTTGAGAATGACTTCCGTTGCCTCCGCATACCGTCCGTGACCGATGAGGGCCAGGAACGTGGGGATGTCGATGTGGGCCGGGCAGGCGTTCTGGCAGGGCGCAGGCAGGTGCTGAAAGCAGGTGCCTGCGGCG
>JALOPA010000489.1 GCA_025454125.1 Thermodesulfobacteriota bacterium | reverse complement strand
GCTCATTTTTCTTCTCCCTTCTCTTGCGGCTCACCAAGCGACCCGCGCCATGGCCCAGAACAGCGATCAGCGCCACAATTACGGCTCCCCATCCGATCACGTTCAGTGCCCTGTTGCTGTCCCTACCGGGCATGTAGAATCCGCCCAGCTTGGCCAGTCGGCCGTTGCTGGAGTGACATTCCGTACAGGATACGGATTTTTCTTTCGGGGCGACCATGTGCGTCGTCTGGAACATGTACTGTGTTTCCGTAAAGTCAAACTCCCCGCTGAAAGGCAGGCCGGCGTACTCCATTCCTTTGGTGATGGCCGTCTTCCAGTCGTAATCCCCCCAGTAAGCCCCCGAGCCCTTGGGGCCGAAAATCTTGGGAACGACCATGGTCTTGTGAACCTTGTCATAGGGGGTCTTTCCGTTATGGACCTTAAAAGGATAAATCCGTGACTTGGGATCCTGCACGTTCCCTTCCGGGTAGTTCAGTTTCGTCACCTTGCCCGGATCGATCTTGTCCGTGAGCAGGACGTTTCTCATGACCCCGTTGTACCAGTAATACTCGGGCTTAACGTTCTTTTCCCACCGGAACACACCCTTCATTCCGTCGTAGATAGGCCGTCCGTCCTGCAACTTCTTGATCGGCTTGCCGTCCTGACGCTCACCGGCCTTGGACCAGTCCCAACTCATTTTGGTGGAATTGACCCTTGCGAACTCGGGGATGTGGCAGGTCTGGCAGGCCACTTTATCGGTGTGATCATTGGCCTTGACCCCTGGCTTGTGGGGCTTCTCGGTATGACAGGAAACGCAGGTGATTCTTTTGATGATGTCGGACTCCAGAAGGCTTCGGCGATCTTCCGTGGCCGAGACATTGTAATGCCTGCCGGAAACCTGGTGCTTTTCGGTGGTGTGGCAGCGGGTGCAGTTGAAGTTCTCTCCCTCCATAGCCATGTGCACGTCCAGGGCCCGGTTGGGTTTGAACATGGAAGAATCGAGGTCTCCGTGCTTCACGCCTTCCCCGCCGCCTCCAAAGAAGTGGCAGGTGCCGCAGTTCTTCCTCGTCGGGAGTCCGACGCTCTGGGCCACCTTGTTCCACTCGGGCGGGTTGTACGTCTTGTTCTCCATGGGGAAAAGGGTCGGCTCGGATACCGGGTTGCCCGCCATGGTCGGGAACTTCTCATAGGTTCCGGTCTGCTCATGGCAGACGAGACAGTCGATCTTTTCCTGAGCGGAAAAATCGAAGGTCTTGTCTTTCCAACCATACCCCGCGTGGCAGGAGGTACACCGCGGCTCATTGGAATGGATGGAAACGCAGTAGTTGTTGACCACGAGTCCCCCTTTGCCGATCTTTCCGTTCGGATCAGCCGGGCTTTTCCACTTCCAGTGAAGTGTTTTCTGGAATTGCTGTCCTGCCTCTGTGTGGCAGCTCAAGCAGGCCTTGGTCACCTCAGGCCCGCTCTTGAACTCCTGCTTCAGAACGTCGAATTTGGAGTGATCCGCCGTGAAATTCTTGAAGTGGCTCGCTCCATACTCCTCTCCCTTGGCCGGCTTCTTCTCCGGTGTCGCTGCTCCGGAAAGACTCGGGCTCAGGTTGAGGGCGGCCGCCAGCAGGAGCACCAGAAACCATTGCATCCATCTTGAATTCATCCTTACTCCCATTTCTCTTTCCCCTGTTCCTGTTTTATTGTCACTGAACACTATCACCCTCTGCGGATGGAGATGCGAAAGCACTCTCCCTCCTTCGTAATTGATTCCAGGCTATCCTGGGACTGTTTCAGAATCATGGAAAGGCTCTCAACCACTTCCTCATCCTGAACCAGGACGTCCAACACCTCTCCCGGATTGAGCCGCGACAGAGCGCCCTTGCATTTCAACAAACAGATGGGCGAAACAACTCCGATTAGATCCAGTGTTGAAGCCATTTCCATGCAGAGTCCCTAAAAGTGATGGCTTCGTAAAAAGTCCCCTTTTCATGTCATTTCGAGCGAAGCGAGAAATCTTGAATTACTAACACACTGGAAAGGAAAGATTTCTCCCTGCGGTCGAAATGACAGATCCACACCGCAGGACTTTTTACGAGCATATCAAAGGTATCTGGTACAGATTCTGCAAACCCTGTGCCCGACAATTTGGATGGATTCCCCTTTCGCAACTCACTGTTATCTCTTCTGAACTAGAAATGGAGCTTGACGCAGTCTACCAGGAGTGTTTAAAATGCATAAACAGGTGATTAAACAGGTGGGTAGGACATGAACACTCAGGAGATCAACCGTTATCTAAAGGACATCATCGGCACCATGAACGAAGGGCTGCTGCTGGTTGCGCCTGATGGAACCATGCTGATGGTGAATAAGGCCTTTGAGGATCTGACAGGGTACAAGTCGGAGGAGGTGGTGGGAAGACCCTGCACACTGCTTCATTGCGACGCCTGCGAGACCACTCTCAAGACGGGCGGCAGTTCATGGTGCAGCTTGTTTGACAAGGGGCAGGTGGTCAAGAAGCGCTGTTCCCTCATCAAGAAGGACGGGTCCTGCCTCCCAGTGATTAAGAACGCCTCCCTTCTCAAGGACGATGAGGGACTCCCCCTGGGAGCCGTTGAAACCTTGACGGATATCTCAGAGGTAGAACGGCTTGACCAGGAAGTCCACCATCTTTCCCACCAGCTGGAGTTCAAGAACGGTTTTCATGGGATTGTGGGAAGCTCCCCGCTGATGCAAAGGCTTTATCAGGTCGTTCAGAAGGCCGCCCTGAGCGACGCCCCTGCCATCATTTATGGAGAAAGCGGCACAGGGAAAGAATTGGTAGCGAGAGCCATTCATCTCATGGGCAGGAGAAAAGACGCGCCTTTTGTCCAGCTCAACTGCGCAGCGCTCAACGAGGCCTTGCTCGAAAGTGAGCTCTTCGGCCACATCAAAGGCGCGTTCACAGGAGCTTATCGTCACCGAATCGGCCGGTTCGAAGCAGCCCATGAAGGGGACCTCTTTCTTGACGAGATTGCGGACATCCCCCTGGCCACACAGGTGAAGCTGCTTCGAGTCCTCGAGACAAAACAGTTCGAGCGGGTTGGAGACCATCGTCCCGTAACGGTAGACGTTCGCATTATCACAGCCACGAATAAGGATCTCCAGGAGATGATCGACAGCAAGAGATTCAGGGAGGACCTCTTCTTCCGCATCAATGTCATTCCCATTCATCTTCCGCCCCTACGTGAGCGGCTGGAGGATGTCCCCCTGCTGGTGAACGCTTTTGTAGAGCACCTGCGCGAACGGACAGGAAAGAAGATCACCGGCTTGTCGCCTGAGGCCATAGAACGATTCATGTCCTACTCGTGGCCCGGCAATGTGCGGGAACTGAGAAGTGTCGAACCCAAAGGAGCCTGAAGAAAAAATCGCTCTCATCGAGGCTCTCCGGAAAAGCAACGGAAACCAGTCCGAGGCCGCACGGATCCTGGGGGTCAATCGCGTGACCGTCTGGAACCGGATGAGGAAGCACGGCATTGATCTGCGGAAGGTGTTGTTGCCATGAACAAAGTGCCTAAAGTGAGCTAAAGTGTCCCTCCGGGCCGTAGGCCCTGCAGGCCGGAGGCTAAAATGCCTAGAGTTGGAAGAGCAAACCCAAAAGAAGACCCAACCACGAAAGCACGAAAATTGGAAAACACGAAAAAGGAATTAAAGGTTGAAGAGAAGAAGCAGGCTCTCCTTGCTAACCTGAAAGCGCTCGACTCTCTGATCGTGGCGTTCTCGGGAGGCGTGGACAGCACCTTTCTTCTGGCCGTGGCTCACGAAGCCCTGGGCAAAAAGGTGATGGCCGTCACCGCCCACTCGATCATTTATCCCCTGAGCGAGATCGACGAAGCCATCGCCTTTGCACGGGGCCGTGGAATCGAGCACGTGCTCCTCGCATCAGAAGCCTCCCATCTCCCTGAGTTCGTCGCAAACACGCCTGAGAGATGCTACTTCTGCAAGAAATATCTCTTCGGGCGCCTCAGGGAACTAGCCGGGCAAAGGGGCATCCGCTCGAT
>JALOPA010000488.1 GCA_025454125.1 Thermodesulfobacteriota bacterium | reverse complement strand
GCGCAGCCTGCGAAGAAGTCTTTGATTGAGATTCCAGACATGCCGCTCCGTCCGCTCGTTCCATTGCTGTTCGCCTTCATGGCAGGGTTGCTCGTCGGCTTTTTCTGCGTGCCGGCCGACTCTTCCCTCCGGATCGTTCCCGCAGCGTCCGTGGCCTTCCTTCTGCTCATTGGCCTGGCGGTCCCGGCCCAGGCGAGGTATCCGCTTTATGTGCTTCTATTCTTCTTTGCCGGTGCGCTTCTGGAACAGAGCAGCCGCCAGAGTTCGGAGCTGGCTGCCCTTGCAGAGAGGCAGGAGCGCCTGACCATCGAGGGCACGATTCTCGAACCGCCTGTCTTGAGGGAAGAGACCGTGACCGCGGTGGTCCGGGTGGATCGAATACAAGGGATGGAGCCTGGAAAGGGGGCGGGAGAGAAAATCCGTGTCACGGTCTACAAACCCGAAACGGTCTTGGTCCTGGGAGACAGAATCCTGTTCCCGGCGAGGTTGAGGGCTTTCCGCAATTTCAACAACCCGGGCCGGTACGACTATGCACTGGCCATGGAAATCAGAGGGCTTTCCTGCGCCGCTTCCGTGACGGACGGAAGGCGGATCGTGGCTCTTGGAAAAGGAAATCTCGGTTTTCCTTTTGAGCTGCTGGAGAGAGCGCGCAAACCGACCAGGGAGTTTTTCGCTGAACGCCTCTCTCCCCGAAACCAGTCCCTTTTTCAGGCACTCATTCTCGGCGAACAGGAAGGCATTCGGTCCGATCTTCGGAAATCGTTCACCGTCACGGGCCTGGGGCATGTTCTTTCCGTTTCAGGGCTTCATGTCGCGCTGGTGGCCGGGTTCTCCTTCGCCCTGATCCGGGCGATCCTCTCCCTGTCGTATCCATTGGCCCTTCGAATGGACCTCCGGAAGACCGCGGCGCTTCTCACCTGCATCCCGGTGGTCGCGTACACGTGTCTTGCAGGGTTTCAAGTGCCCAGCCAGCGTTCCATGATGATGGTCCTGGCCTTTCTTTTTTCCATGATCCTGGGCAGAGAAAAGGACGTGTGGTCCACCCTCGCCTTGGCCGCTCTTGTCGTTCTTGCCGTGGACCCCCATTCGATCTTCACGATTTCCTTTCAGCTCTCCTTTCTGGCCGTGGTGGGGATTCTCTGGCTGGGACCGGGAATCTTCTCTCTGATTTCCTTCCAAGCCTACGAACCCAGAAAGGGGCTCCTCTACCGCTTCTATCTCTATTTCTGCGGGCTGGCGTCCGTGACCCTCTCTGCCACACTCTTTCTTCTTCCGGTCACCTCCTTCTATTTTCACCGCGTGTCTCTCGTGAGTCTCCCGGCCAACATGACCGCGCTGCCCATCATGGGAATCTGCATCCTGCCCGTCGGGCTCCTGGCGGCGGCGTGCCTGCCCCTGTCCCAGGCTTTGGCCGACACGGTTCTGGCGGTTGCGGCGTGGGGCCTGGACCGGATGATGGATTACGTGGATTACTGGAGCGGGTTCTCTTGGACGGAAGTTCAGGTGATCAGACCCAATGGCATGGAAATCCTGATCCTCTATGGGATGTTCTTCTGCCTTTTCTCTCTCAGACGGCTGAAATGGGCGAGGGCGGGTTTCGCCTTCTTGCTGCTTGCGCTGGCAGGGGATGCGGCTTACTGGACCTACCGAAATCACTTTAACCCGTCTCTCAAGGTGACCTACCTTGACGTGGGTCAAGGGAACGCGGCCCTGATCCAGTTCCCTGGGTCGGAGAAGATGCTGATCGACGGCGGGGGCTTTCCGGGGAGCGACTTCGACATAGGGGAAATGGTGGTGGCGCCGTTCCTTCTGCGCTCCAAGATCATGACCATCGACACCCTCGTGCTGACTCATCCGGAGGCGGATCACATGGGAGGCCTTCGATACCTTGCAGAGCATTTCAATCCAAGAGAGTTTTGGTACAACGGTGAACAACTGGAATTCCCTTCCTTTCGAGAGCTCATGGCTCTCCTGGAGGCGAAGGGAATCAGGAGAAGAACTCCTTCGGAGCTCATGGGGGGAAGAGAGTTCTCCGGGGTGCGCGTCGACCTTTTGCATCCCCTGGAAGGTCTCCTGTCCAGGAAATCCAATGACAACTCCCTGGTCCTAAGGGTGTCCTCCGGAGGGAAATCTTTCCTTTTTCCAGGGGACCTGGAGGCGGCCGGGGAGCAGGCGCTTGTGGCCCGGGCAGGTGCGCAGTTGAAAAGCGACGTTCTCCTGGTTCCCCACCATGGGAGCAAGTCTTCGAGCTCCATGGCATTCGTTCAAGCCGTGAGCCCTCAGGTTTGCGTCATCTCCGCCGGGAAAGACAACCCCTTCGGGTTTCCGAACCAGGAGGTCCTGGGAAGGCTGAGAGGGGCCGGATGCCGGATTGTAAGACTGGACAAAGCGGGCGCCACGGAGGTCTCCGTCGAGGAGACGGCGCTTCAGATCAGGAGCTTTCGGTAGAGGGCGCCGCGGCCATTGCATTGCGCAAAGAAAAGGATTAGTTTGGCTTCAAAGGCTTTGCCGGATCGGCAAGGCGAAGTGAGAAGGGAGATGATTGCAGTGAAGAAAAGCGACTTCATGCAGGCGGATTCCAGTGATCAGCAAAAACCATAAAATTAACTAAGGTAAAAATGGATAACTATCAACATATCAGCCGTGTGGTGGATCTGACCCACCCGGAGAAGAATGTCATCCACAACATGACTCACCCCGAGGCGCTGGAGATACTCCGCTCGGGTGATCCGGCAAAAACTCGCACCATCGACGGTCAGTTTTCACTGGTGTCGGTGGAGGGAAAAACTGTTCACATGGCCAGGTCCATCGGCCGTCCCCTTCGTTATTTCATTGCCAAGCTGGCAGAAGGTCCATGTCTTGTGGTTGGGGAAAGGATTGATTCCATCAGGGATTACCTGGTGTCTGAAGGACTGGACGACCAGTTCCATCCATCTTATACACGGATGGTCCCGGCTCACTATATCACAAAAATTGAACTGCTTGGATGCCCGGACCCGAACCCGGTCTATGAAAGATTTTTCAACCCGCAGAGAAACAGGCTCAGGGGATCGGACCCGGAGGAGATAGGAACCACTTATATGAAGGCCCTCTATGGTGAGATAAAAAAATGGTTGCAGACGAGGGCCACCAGCGGACCGGTGGGTGTCAGTTTCTCGGCGGGAATCGACAGCGGATCGGTTTTCCTGCTCACTTACAAGGCCTTGCGGGAACTGGGGGAGAGCCCTTCCCGGCTGAAAGCCTTCACCCTGAGCGTGGATGGCGGCGGGGAGGACCTGTTGCAGGCCAGGAGTTTCCTGGGAAAGCTGGGACTTGGGCTCTTCCTGGAACCCATTGAACTGGAGGCGTCCAAGCTCGACTGGAAAAAGAGCATCAGGGTGGTGGAGGATTACAAGCCCCTCGACATTCAGTCAGCCACCATGAACCTGGCCCTGCTAGAAGGCATCCGTTCCAGGTACCCCCGGTGGAAATACATGCTCGACGGGGACGGAGGGGATGAAAACCTGAAGGACTACCCCATCGAGGAGAATCCCGAACTGAC
>JALOPA010000012.1 GCA_025454125.1 Thermodesulfobacteriota bacterium | reverse complement strand
GTGGAGCAACACGCTGCTCTCTTTGCCACTGCCTTTTTCACCGGTGCCTTCTTCGCTGCTTTCTTGACTGCCATTCCTCTTTCCTCCTTTTTGGTTTATGCCTGCAACCCGTGATGGGTCGCAGTCCAGCCACCTGCTTCAACTCCTTGATAGAGCTATGGTAATCACTTGGCTCCTGCGAATCAAGTGAATTCAAAAACCGCGAAGGGTGTTCCCGGATCGAGAGCGAGTCCAAGCGCTGATTTCCTGGATTCCGGATCTCGGCCGCCAAAGGCGTCCTCGTCCGGAATGACGAGCAAAGGAAATCATGCTCGCATGAGCCGCTCCGCGAGGTAAGTGTAGCGTCTCGCGATCTTGTCGTTCTTGACGGCTGTGGCCAGGGCTTTCTTGCTTCCCACTATGAGGAGCAGTTTCTTGGCCCGGGTGACGGCCGTGTAGATCAGGTTCCTCTGGAGCAGAAGGTAGTGTTGGGGCAGCAGAGGCAATAGAACTGCCGGGTACTCGCTGCCCTGGCTCTTGTGCACGGAGATGGCATAGGCATGGACAATCTCGTCCAGGTCCGAAGCCTCGTAGGGAACCGGGACTCCGTCGTAGGTCACGGTCACTTCCCGCGTCTCCTCGTCCATGGCCGTGATCCTGCCGATGTCCCCGTTGAAGACGTCCTTCTCATAGTTGTTCCTGACCTGCATCACCTTGTCCTTGAGCCGGAACGTCCTCCCGCCCCTCGCGATCGCTGTGCCCGAGGGGTTCAGCGCTTCCTGGAGCTTGGCGTTCAGGTTCTCGGTCCCCACGGTTCCTTTGTGCATGGGCGCCAGGACCTGGATTCCTTCCAGAGGATCGAGCTTGAAGCGCTTGGGAATTCTTTCGCACACCAGTTCCATGATGATCCGAAGCACCTCCTCCTGATCTTCCTGCTCGATGAAGTAGAAATCCCCCAGGCCTTCTCTCTCCTGGGTGAGTTCAGGCAGCAACCCCGTGTTGATCCGATGGGCGTTCCGGATAATCCCGCTGTCGGCCGCCTGCCGGAAAATCTCCGTGAGCTCCACCACGGGAACCCGGCCGGACCGGATCACGTCCTTGAGCACATTCCCCGCTCCCACCGAGGGAAGTTGATTCACGTCGCCCACCAGGATCAGGGTGGCGCCGGAGGGCACCGCCTTCAAGAGATGATACATGAGGCTGGTGTCGATCATGGAGGTCTCGTCCAGAATCAGCACGTCCACCTCCAGCGGGTGCTCCGGACCGCGCTGGAACCCTCCCTTTTGCAGGTTGTACTCAAGCATGCGGTGAATGGTTCTTGCAGGGTATCCGGTGGCCTCGCTCATCCGCTTGGAGGCCCTGCCCGTGGGAGCCGCCAGCAGCATCCTGGCGCCCAGCTCCCGGTAGATTCGGAGGACCGCGTTGATGATGGTGGTCTTGCCGGTGCCCGGGCCTCCGGTGATCACCATCACCTTCTCCGATGCCGCGGACTGAATCGCCTCGATCTGTTTTGCCGCGAATTCGAGCCTGATCTTTCCCTGGACCCACTTGAGCGCTTTGCCCACGTCGATCTGTCGCATTTTTTTAGGAGCCGCGGCCACGCGGAGCAGATGCTCGGCGATGCCCGTTTCCGCGATGTGGGCGTTCGTGAGGTAGACGGCCTTGTGATTGGCTTGAAAGGCTCCGAGGTCCTGGTTCAGGTCCTCGATCACGATCTTCTTCTCCAGGCTGATCGCACCGATCGCTCGTGCGATGAGCTCCCGATCGACTTCAAGAATCTCTCTGCACCGGTCCACCAGTGGCTCATAGGGGAAATACACGTGTCCTTCTTCTGAAAGCTGATGGAGCACGTAGAGGATTCCTGCCTCCACCCGTGCGGGCGCGTCCTTTCCAAAGCCCATGCTGGCGGCGATCTTGTCCGCCGTTCGAAAGCCGATTCCGAAGATGTCGGAGGCAAGCCGGTACGGGTTGTTGGAGACGATACGGATGGCGTCCCATCCGTACCTCTTGAAGATCTTGGCGGCGTAGGCCGGGCTCACTCCATGGCCCTGGAGGAAGATCATGACGTTGCGGATCTCTTTTTGCTCTTTCCAGGCTCTGTCGATCATCTCGATCCGCTTGGTGCCGATGCCGTCCACCTGGTGAAGGTCCTCGATGTGTTTGTCGATGACCTCCAGGGTTCTTTCACCGAAGGTTTTCACGATCCGCGCAGCCATGACCGGACCAATGCCTTTGATGAGCCCCGAGCCCAGGTATTTCCGGATACCCGTGACCGTGGCGGGAACGACGGCCTGGTGGCTCGTGACTTTGAACTGGCGGCCGAAGCGGGGATGGGTGCTCCAGAGGCCCTTCATTTTGAGGACCTCGCCCGGCGCAGGGGAGAGGAGTGCGCCCACGATCGTGACAGGCTCTGGATAGCCGGGAACCCTGACCTTGGCCACGGTGTAACCGTTTTCTTCATTGACGTAGGTCAGGGTTTCGATCTGGCCTTCGAGTTCAATGTGTTCTTCGGGATCCGTCATGGACTGGATTGTTCCAATAGAAATGCCTCAGACGAGTTGTCATTTCCTTGAGGCGTTCACTTCCCCATCCCTCCTTTTCTAAAGGGGAGCGAGGGGGGATTTTGATAGAACCCGCTCGGCGTTATCGCCTTTCACCCTCCGGAGAGCTTCAGAGGACATGCCCGCCTCTGCCATTTCTCGGAAATATCTGTCCGGTTTGAGAAGAGGATAGTCGGAACCGAAAAGGATTTTCTCAGAGCCCACGAGCTCGCAGGCCGTCGTGTACACCTGCGGGGAATAGAGATAGGGGGAAGCGGCCGTGTCGAACCAGACGTTCCTGAGGACGTCTCCCACTTCCTTCTTCATGAGCCGATAAAAGAAGAGCCCTCCTCCCCAGTGGGCCAGAACGATCCTGTTGGAGGGATACTGTTTCAGGAGGCTGTACATCTCGCTGAGCTGCACAGGGGTTTTCCCGGGATAAACATGGCCCACCGGTTCATTCGTGTGGAAAAGGACCGGGACATTGCGCTTGGCGCAGATCTCCATCACCCCTTGGAGGCTGAGTATCAGCTCTTTCGAAAAACCCGCACCGTAGACCGCCAGTTCCCCGACCCCTGCAAGCCCTGCGTCGAGGCAACGCTTCGCTTCTTTGAAGCCGTGAGGGGAGAGAGGCGAAAAACAACAAAAGCCGATGAGACGGTCCGGGTGTTTCTGGACCGATTCGATGATGTAGTCGTTGTGCCTTCGGAAGTGCTCTTCCTGTTCCCAGGGAAATCCGAAAACCACCGACCTTTCTACCCCCTGCTCCTCCATGGTTCCGAGAAGCTCTTCCCGGCCTGCGATCCTTGCAGTCGCCGACCGGTAAAGGGATTCAAAGGCCGGCTCTTGGGGAAAAAAGGCATCCCTCTTTTCCCTGAACCCGGGAGGAAAAATGTGGGTATGGAAATCAATGACCATCAGAGAAGGCTTTGGACGGACCTCTCGACAACCCCAGGCTCGAAGCCGACCAGACGGTTCCTGACTTTGCCCTCGCGATCGATCACGAAAAGGGTGGGGATGGAAAAGCCGCTCGTCCGGCCGAAGTAGTCCACGTACACCTTGTCGTTGGCTCTCAAGATCGGGTAATTGATCCGCATCTTTTCCTTGAAAGCGACAAGCTCCCCTTTGCTCACTTTTTCGTCGTCCACGGATATGCCGACGATCACCAATCCTTTGGCTTTGTACTTCTCCTGGAGATCGACGAGCTCCGGAATGGACATGCGGCACGGTGCGCACCACGTGGCCCAGAAATCCACAACCACCACCTTGCCCTTGACGTCGCTCAGGGACAGAGGCTTTCCGGAAATGTCCTCCAGCGTGAAATTCGGGGCCGGGCCTGCGAGCACCTTTCCGTCATCCGTAGTACCGCACGCGCTGATGACCGCCAGGCAGAATAAGACGAGGATCACACTTCGCAATTTCTTGTTTTTCACCATTGTGGGCTCCTTAAGATATTTTTGTGGCAAAGGCCTGCAAATGTCCTAAAATGGAAACGCTTATCCCTTAAGCATGAAAAGAGGATTTGTCATCGTCAAGATAAGTGAGTTTATTTTACCTTTAACGATCGTCTATGGCAAGCGGTTTCAGGTGATCCCATGAAGCGCCCCCTTCTGCTCATCCTCGCAACGGTTTGTTTTCTCCTTCTCTCGTTTCTTGCGGAGAGTGGGATGGCCCAAAAAGCGCAGAAGGGAGACGTGAGAAGCCCTGTGCTCGCAGGCACCTGGTACCCCGGCAGCTCAGACGTATTGAGCCGGAGCATCGGCGACTACCTTTCCAAAGCAACCTCTCCCGGTTCTGAAGGGCAACCCGTCAGCATGATCGTGCCCCACGCAGGATACCTCTACTCGGGCCAGGTCGCCGCCTACAGCTACAAACTTCTGCAGAAGGCCGCTCCGAAAACGGTTTTCCTGATCGGCCCCAGCCACAGGGTCGGTTTCAGAGGAATTTCCGTCAGCCAATATGCGGGCTACAAAACCCCTCTCGGAGTTGTTCCCATCGACCAGGGTCTTGCGGAAAAACTCCTCTCCATGAACCCGAAAATGAAATGGGTTCCCGAGGCGGACGCCCAGGAGCATTCACTCGAAATTCAGATTCCCTTTCTTCAAAGCGTTCTCAGCGATTTCCACATGGTGCCCGTCATCATGGGGGACCAAGACCTGGACACCTGCGCCCTGCTGGCCAAAAGCCTGGTCCAAATCCTGCCGAACAGGGAAGAGGCCGTGATCCTGGCGAGCACGGACCTCTCGCACTTTCACACGGACGCGCAGGGCAGAGCGCTGGATGAAACCTTTGTCAAGCATGTGCGGGAGTTCGCCCCTGAGGCCCTCGCGAAAGCGGTGGCATCGGGCTCCTGTGAAGCCTGCGGCGCAGGGCCTGCCGTGGCCGCAATGCTGGCGGCCCGGGAGCTTGGAGCGAACCGTTCCGTCATCCTCAACTACGCCAACTCGGGCGACGTCACCGGCGACCGCCGCCAGGTGGTGGGCTACCTTGCCGCCGCCCTCCTCAAAACCCCCAACTGATCCCAGGAGGATTCCATGGCCGATGCGATTCTTGAAAAGATGAAAGCCCTGTACCCGGAGAAATTCGCTTCGGAAGAAGACATCTTCAGCCACATTCACCGAGGAGACAGGATCTTCATCGCAACCGCCTGCGGAGAGCCCCAGTATCTCGTGAAAGCCCTGATCAACTATGTGACTTCCCACCCCAAGGCCTTCTTCGACGCGGAGGTCCTCCAGGTCTGGACCCTCGGCGTGGCCCCCTATGCGGATGAAAAATTCAAGCACAATTTTCGGCACAACTCCTTTTTCATAGGGAAGAACACGCGGACCGCGGTGAACGAGGGGATGGCCGACTACACTCCCATTTCACTGTCCCAGGTTCCGCGCCTGCTGCGGAGGAAGTTCGTGCCTGTGGACGTGGCCCTCATCCAGACCTCTCCCCCTGACAAGAACGGCTACATGAGCCTCGGCGTCAGCGTGGACATCACCAAAGCCGCTGTTGAAAATGCCGCAAAACTCATTGTCCAGGTGAATTCCCGCATGCCCCGTGTTCACGGAGAGACCTTTGTGAACATCAAGAGCGTGGATTTCATCATTCCCTACGATGAGCCCCTCCTGGAATTCGCCGAAGTCGTCTCCGACGAGATCGCGCAGAAAATCGGAAACCATGTGGCCAAGATCGTGGAAGACGGCGACACCATCCAGGTCGGCTACGGCAGCGTGCCCAACGCGATTCTCTTTGCCCTTCGCGGCAAGAAGCACCTGGGCGTCCACACCGAGCTTCTCTCCGACGGCATTGCCCAGCTCATGAAAGAAGGCGTTGTGGACAACTCGAAGAAGCCCGTCAACCGCGGCAAGTCTGTGGCGTCGTTCTGCATGGGGAAAAAGGACACCTACGAGTACATTCACGACAACCCGAGCGTCGAGTTCAGACCCATCGACTACACGAACGACCCCCAGGTGATCGCGGCTCACCGGCAGATCACGGCCATCAACAGCTGCATCCAGATCGACCTCACCGGTCAGGCCACAGCCGAATCCATCGGCAGGAAGTTCTTCAGCGGCATCGGCGGCCAGGCGGACTTCATGAGGGGCGCGGTCCTGTCCCCCGCGGGCAAAACCATCCTGGTCATTCAGTCCACCGCGAGCAAGGGAACCGTTTCCCTCATCTTCCCCTTTGTTCCCGTGGGCGCTGGAGTCACTCTGGGCCGGAGTGACATCCACTACGTCGTCTCCGAGTACGGCATCGCCTACCTTCACGGCAAGAACATCCGGGAAAGGGCCATGGAACTCATCGCCATCGCCCATCCCAAGTTCCGACCCTGGTTGATTGAAGAGGCCAAGCGCCTGAATCTGATCTACAAGGACCAGAAGTTCATCCCCGGCAAGAAGGGGGAGTATCCGTCGGAGCTCGAAATCTACCGAACCACCAAAACCGGAATCGAAATTTTCATGCGGCCCGTCAAGATCAGCGACGAGCCTCTCCTGAAAGACTTCTTCTATTCCCTCTCCGACAAGAGCCTCTACCGCAGGTTCATGTCCCCCCGCAAAGACATGCCGCACCAGCAGCTTCAGGAGTTCGTGGTCATCGACTACTCCAAGGAAATGGCGCTCGTGGCCTTTGCGAAGAAGGGAGACAGGGACGAAGTGGTGGGGCTGGGTCAGTACAGCATTTCCGAAACCTCCCACACGGCCGAAGTGGCCTTCGTGGTGAGCGACGACTGTCAGGGCAAAGGCGTGGGCACGGAATTGCTTTCTTACCTGACTTACCTTGCCCGGAGGAACGGCCTTCTGGGCTTCACGGCTGAAACGCTCATGGAAAACCGCTCCATGCTGCGGGTCTTCGAAAAAATGGGCTACGACACGCAGAAGGGCGGAGGCGGCGGCGTGTACGAGCTGAAGATGATGTTCAAGGAAAAGCAAGCATAGAGCACAGAGCAGGGAGCAGGGAGCGAAGAGTTTGTCTTTCTTTACTCCATGCTCCCTGCTCCATGCCCTGTGCTGTCAGAGCATTTGATAGGGGTCGATGTCGACCGTGAGGCTCACGCCGCTTCCCCGCAGCATCTTCTTCAAGCTCTCTCCCACCGCCTTGAGAAACACATGCAGCACGTTGTGCCCCTTGCTTCTGATGAAAACCTGCCACCGGTACTTGCCCTTCAGCTTGCTGAGGGGCGCTTCCACCGGGCCGAGCACCTGAAGGTCTTTCCCTCTTTTGGGCCAGGTCCCGGTCGTTTGGATCATCCGATCCACGACCCTCCGGGCCAGGTCTTCGGTCTTCTGTTTGTGGTTCCCCTGGAGCCGCAGACAGGCCAGGGAGGAAAAGGGCGGATATCCCAGCTGCTCTCGCAGTTCGATCTCTTTTTGAAAGAAGGTGAGATAATCATGATCTCGCGCGGTGGTGACGACGTAGTGATCCGGATAAAACGTCTGAATCAGGACGCGACCGAGATCCTCGCCTCGGCCCGCCCTTCCCGCCACCTGGGACAGGATCTGAAACGTCCTTTCCCCTGCCCTGAAGTCGGGGAAACCCAGTGAAAAATCAGCGCCGATCACGCCCACGAGGGTGACGCTCGGGAAATCATAGCCCTTGGTGACCATCTGGGTTCCCACGAGCACGTCGATCTCGCGGCGAGTGAACTGCCTCAACATCTCGAAGGTGTGGCCCTTTCTCCGGATGTTGTCCCTGTCCATCCTGGCCAGCCGCAGACGAGGGTAGAGCTCCTTCAGTTCCGTCTCCAGCCGCTCGGTGCCAAAGCCGTAGGACCGGAGACCCTCCCGGCCGCACGCCGGGCAGAGCGTCTGAGGCGGGGAGTGATAGCCGCAGTAGTGGCACGCGAGACGGTTCTCTCTGAGATGGTAGATGAGAGACACCTCGCAGTTGGGGCAGCGGACCGGCTTGCCGCAGGCCCGGCACAGATGCACCCGGTGAAATCCCCTCCGGTTGAGAAAGAGAATGGCCTGCTTGCCCGAACCCACGGCCTCCTCCAGGCCGGCCCTGAGGACCGGGCTGAGAATCGCCTCGTCCTTGCCTTCCGAGGTGAAAGCCTTCATGTCGATCACCTGCACCTCGGGCAGGGGCCTTTGCTCGATCCGCTCCGGCATCCTGAGCAGCGTGTAGCGGCCTCTCGCGGCATTGTAATAGGACTGGACCGAGGGAGTCCCGGAGCCCAGCAGCACAGGCGCATTGGCTAGCTTGCCTCGCACCACGGCCGCGTCCCTGGCCTGGTACCTGGCGCCTTCTTCCTGCTTGTAGGCCGGGTCATGCTCCTCATCGACGATCACGAGCCCCAGGTTGGGAAAAGGAGCAAAAAGGGCGGAGCGAGCCCCGATGACCACGGCCGCATCTCCTCTTGCCATCTTCATCCACTGGTCGTATCGCTCGCCTTCGCTCAGGCCGCTGTGATACACGGCCAGCCGATCGCCGAGGCGTGCGCGGAGAAGGCCCTCCGTGTACACGGCCAGCGCGATTTCCGGCACCAGCAGAATGGCCTGCCTACCGAGATCCATCACCTGCCGCACCGCCTGGTAATAGACCTCCGTCTTGCCGCTCCCCGTGACCCCGTGAAGGAGAAAGGTGGAGAAGGTTCCCCGCGCCAGTTGCTTTTTGACGGCCTCCAGGGTTTCCTTCTGTTGCGCGTAAAGCGCTTTGGGAGGGGGGTTGGGAAGAATCACGTTCCCTGCTGGATCACGAACTACGGCCGCCTCATAGGTTTCGAGGATCCCCCTCTTGAGCCATTTCCGGACAAGGGCGGCGCCGTTCGTGAACCGGGCGTTCAGCTCCTCGGAGAGAACCCCGTTGGAAGAGAACACCGCCTCCAGGAAAGCGGTTTCGTTCTTTGCCTTCAAGCCCCTCGGGTCCTGGCCGGCAAGGTCCTTGAGCGCAACCCCCTCTTTCGGCCTTACAAAACGCTTGACCAGGGGGCCTCCCCGTTTCTTGGTCGTTCTCTGCTCCAGGGTCACCCACCCCCTTTTCTCAAACCCGTTCAGACGGTCGAGGGGAAACGGGGCTCTTTTCGCGGGATGATCCCTCAGCCAGGCGAGAAGCTTTTTCTCTTCCGATCGGCTCGGCAGAAATTGGAGCGCATCCTCTCCCTTTGCCGTGAGGACGGCCAGCCTGTAGGATCGGATGTTGAGGCCGCCCGGAAGAGCGGATTGAATGAGGCGGCCCAGGGGAAACAGGTAGTATTCCGACATCCACTGAAAAAAGGGGACGAGGGAGGGATGAAAGAGCGGCTCAGGGTCAAGCACGCGGACGATTTCTTTCAGGTCCCGGTCCTCTTCAGGAACCGCGTGCTCCAGGATGTAGCCGGTCACCTTCCTCTTCCCAAAAGGCGCTTCCACCCGGCACCCCACTTTGGCCATGGCTTCCAGCTCTGAGGGAACCCGGTAGGTGTAGGCTTCTTCGACCGGCAGGGTCACGGCCACGCGCACAGTGGTTTTGGTTTCGTCTGTTTCCATTATTTGCTGAAAAGGGAAGGCTTGAGGGGTGTGTTCACCTTCACGGAATGGACCGAGTACTTCTCTGTCCAGCGATCCCCCGAGAAGTAATGAATTTCAAATGGGACCCAGCCCTGCTCCACCTTTCTGTAGTCCAGAAACCGCACGCGGATCAGGCCGCCCGTGTCCTGTCCCGGAGGCTGATACACCATGAGAAGGGGCAAAGCCCTTGCCTTCTCGACGAGGAGCTTCGGCTTCTTCAGGTCCTTTTCGCCGATGCAGTAGGCCACAGTCCCCTCCAGCCGGCTGTAGGCGACTTGCTGGGTATCGATCCCCACTTCGCTCAACCGGGGCAAGAGCCTTTTCTGGCTGTTCGCGATGAGGAGTTCCCTGAACAGGCGATCGGCTGAGACTGTCTGCTCCGAAGAGCTGTCGAGCACCGAGGAGTGAAACAGGTTCGGGCTCTTGATGGAGAGCACCTCTTCAACCACCTTCTCGGGATTCTCTCCCGTCTGCAGGAGCGTGGTGGACTGCTGGATCACCAGGGTGTCGAGTTTCGCGAAATTAGCGGCCATGAACTGCAGGATCTGCTCGGCAGGCACCACGTAGGCCTGCAGGACACAGGGCACCAGCAGGCTCAGGGCCGCGAGAGTCACGATGGTCCGAGCTCTTTGTGGCATCACTCGACTCCCTGCATCTGCTGGAACATGGCTTCATGCACCTTTTCCATCAGCTGGTCCATGCTTTTCTTCGTGTAGTCTCTGGTGACGATCGGCTTTCCGATGACCATGGTCGCTTCTCCCTTTTGGATCCGGAGACTGCCCTTGGGCACAATCCGGTGTGTTCCCACAATGCTCACCGGCACGATATCGCCCTTGGCTTTCAACGCCAGGTGAAAGCCCCCGGGCTTGAACGCCTGGAGCTGCCCGTCAGGGCTCCGGGTGCCTTCCGGAAAAATCAGGATGGAGGCCCCTTCCCTGAACCGATCCGCCGCTTCGTTCATGCTCTTGATCGCCTTCCTTGGATCGTCCCTCTCAATGCCCACGTACTTCGCTCTTCTCATGGCAGGCCCCAGGAACGGGACTCGCATCAGCTCCTGCTTCAGGACAAACTTGAACTGCACAGGGAGGTGGGCCAGCAGGGTGAAGATGTCGAAGTAGCTCTGGTGGTTGACCATATAGATTCTGGGGATCTCGGGTTCCAGGTTTTCAAGCCCCAGCACCTTGATCTTGATCCCGCACACCCAGAGGATGGACTTGGACCACGGCACGGCGCAGTAGGCGTGCACTCTCCTGCCCTTCGGATCCCTGATGGAGATCGCGATGCCCCAAAGGCAAAACAAGATGGAGTAGATGACCAGAAAGGCGTTGAGGACTATGAATCGGATCATGGCAGCAGCCCCCTGGAATCGCGATTTTTTGAACCGATCGAAATATTAATTGTTTACAATTGGGATATAATTTATGTATAGTTATAGCAAATAGACAGGGGGGCAATCCCCCGCGCCTCATCACAGGAATATGCCTTATTCCTGAGGCGGCTGCATCCGAAATCTTTACAGGAGTATGCGCAATGCCTGATTATATCGTTTGCCAGAAAAAACGGAACAACCCTCGCATGGATGTCCGCATCTGCGAGCGCAGGTGCCCTGACAAGGAGGACTGCAAGGAGTACCTCGCCCATGACCGTATGGCCCCCCAGGGCGCCCAACCCTCCCTTCAGTCGGACGCTCCCCCTCTGGAGCTCAAGGCCGCTTGATCGGCTACGCGGTCTTATTGCTCAAGGGTTTATTCGGAAGCCCCATTCTCAGCAACAGAGTCTTGTTCCTTCTTCTGTAAAACCCGCTTGATTGCCGTGCACCCTGCACCTTCCTAAAGCAGTGGCATTTTTTTCATGTCCTCCAGAATCCGGCGCTGTCTTTCCCTCACGTACTCGGTCGGCTTCTCCGGAGACCAGTGGTGAGGGGAAGGGAGGATGGCGGCCAGAAGCGCCGCCTGCTCTGCGGTGAGGTAGGAGGCGGTCGTTCGGAAATATTTTCTTGAAGCCATCTCGGCGCCGACCAGATCTTCTCCCCAGTCTACGGTGTTGAGGTAGACCTCGAGAATCCTTTGCTTACTCCAGAACACCTCCACGAGCACCGTGTAGTACGCTTCGAGTGCCTTTCTCGCCAGGCTTCGCCCGGGCCAGAGGAAGACCGTTCTCGCCACCTGCATCGTGAGGGTGCTTGCCCCTCGCACGCGGCCGCCGGCCATGGCGTCTTGGAGCGCCTGATTCATTTCCACGAAGTCGAAACCGTGGTGGGAGGTGAATCGCTGATCCTCACCGGCCAGCACCGCCCTTCTCAAGTGGGGGGAGATCTTGCGCAGGGGCCGCCACTCCGGATCCGGCCACCGGGCCTCACGGCCGGCCATCTTGTCAGAGACCCAGTCGGAAACCACGGCCCCGATGAAGGGCGGATTCACGAATCTCAGAACGGCAACCTGGAGAACGGAGAGCACGGCAAACAGCGCCAGAAGGAGAACGCACGTTTTGACGACCCTTCTGAGGAGGCCCGGTTTCTTTCTTTTGACTCGAGTCACTCGCCGACGCGCCTCCCACTCGCACTCTCCTGGTCGCGTGGTGAGCCTATCCTTCGCAT
>JALOPA010000487.1 GCA_025454125.1 Thermodesulfobacteriota bacterium | reverse complement strand
TGAGATCCGGAGCGACGGCCTGAAAGAGTGCCTCAGCAAAGCGACCGAAGCGTTCGGGTGGAAAGACAGAGAAAGCAGGCGCAAGACCGAAGGGGCGAAGAAAACAGGGGTCGGCATGGCGGTCATGCTGCACGGCACCGGCGCAGCCGGTGCTCTGCCTGACCCGGCGTCGGCGACGGTGATGATCAGTTCCGATGGTTCTGTTCACCTTGTCACCGCAGCGTCCGACGAAGGGCAGGGAAACAGGACCGCCCTGGCCCAGATCGCTGCGGAGGAGCTCGGTGTGCCTTTCGAGCACATTTCCGTGTCCATGCCTGACACGGACGTGACCCCCTTGGACGGGGGAACCCATGGGAGCCGGCAGACTTATGCTGGAGGGCTTGCTGCGAGAAAGGCGGCGGCTGATGCAAAGAGAAAGCTCCTCGGGTTCGCCGCGAAACATCTCGGCGCGCCGGAAGAGGATCTGGCCATCAGGGATGGAATCATCTCCAGCGACAGGAACCCTTCCGTGTCGGTGAAGATCGGCGACCTGATGCGCAAGGTCCAGATCGGGGATATGTCTGTCTGCACGCAAATCATCGGCGTTGCGTCAGGAGTGGCCCCTGCCATGCCGGGGTATTACGGAGCCACCTTTGTGGAGGTGGAAGTCGACACGGAGACAGGCGAGGTTCGCGTCGTCAAGGTGGTCGGCGCCTTTGACGTCGGCAAAGCCATCAATCCTGCAAACATCGAGGGGCAAATCACAGGCGGTGCCGTGATGGGAATCGGTTGGACTCTGACGGAGGAACTGCTCCTGAGGGAAGGCAAAATTCTCAACGACAGCTTCAGGGATTACAGAATCCTGAGGGCCGGTGATGTCGGCGAACTGATTCCCATCATCGTCGAGTCCAATGAGCCGACCGGCCCGTTCGGCGCCAAAGGCGTAGGCGAAGGGACTATGGTGGGCGTCGCTCCTGCCATAGCAAATGCTATCTATGATGCGGTCGGTGTCAGGATGAAGGAACTCTGCATCACCCCTGAGAAGATCCTGAAGGCGTTAGGACGGCTTTAAGGAAGAACGAAAAAGACAGCGGTCACGCAAGGAGGTAAAGACCATGACCTATCCCAGTATCTTTCCGACCGGAGCCACCCTTTATGATCCCGAGCGATGCTGGAACGGTTACACCGTTTTTCAGGCCAAGGAGGTGGGCGCGCTCCTCATCGACATGAACGGGGGAGAGGTCCAGCTGTGGAATGAGTTTCACGGCATGCCGAACAGGATTCTCCCTGGGGGCTATTTGATCGGCAGCACCGGGGAGAGAAACACGGCCTATGGCGTTCAGGACGGTGTGGACCTGGTCCAGGTGGACTGGAACGGAAAAGTGGTCTGGAAGTTTAACGGGTACGAGTACATCGAGGACCCGGGCGAGAAGCCTCAGTGGATGGCCAGGCAGCACCACGACTACCAGAGGGAGGGCAACCCGGTGGGATACTACGCGCCGGGCATGGAGCCTTGGGTGGATCGAGGCAACACGGTGATCCTTTCCCACAAGAACGTGAAGAACCCGAAGATCGCAGACAAACCTCTTCTCGACGATGCGATCATCGAGGTCAGCTGGGAGGGGAAAGTCCTCTGGGAGTGGCTGTGCAGCGATCACTTTGACGACATGGGGTTCAGAGAGGATGCCAGGAACATTCTGTTCCGCAACCCGAACTGGAGACCCTCGGGCGGGGGCATCGGCGATTGGATGCACCTCAACTCCCTGTCCTTGCTGGGACCGAACCGGTGGTTTGACGCCGGGGATGCCCGGTTCCATCCGGAAAACATGATCTGGTGCGCCAGGGAGAGCAACCTCACGGCCATCATTGACAAGCGGACCGGGAAGATCGTTTGGAAGCTCGGTCCCAACTACGACGAGACCCCGGAACTCAGAGAACTGGGGTGGATCATCGGCCAGCATCACGCTCACATGATTCCCAGGGGCCTCCCCGGGGAAGGAAACATCCTGATTTTCGACAATGGAGGATGGGCGGGCTACGGTTCCCCGAACCCAGGCTCCCCCACGGGCTTTCGGAATGCTTTGAGGGATTACTCGCGGGTGCTTGAGCTGGATCCCACGACGCTCAAGGTGATCTGGCAGTACTCTCCGGCAGAAGCCGGGCTTGCCGTTCCCGTGGACGCCAACCGGTTCTACAGCCCGTTCATCAGTTCGGCGCAGCGCCTGGCCAACGGCAACACGCTGGTCACCGAGGGATCGGGCGGACGAATCATTGAGGTCACCGCCCGGCACGACATCGTCTGGGAGTACATCAGCCCCTACTGGGGAAAGATGATGAGGATCAACATGATTTACCGCGCGTACCGGGTGCCCTATGAGTGGGTCCCGCAACTGGAAAAGCCCGAGGAAAGAGCCATCGAGAGGCTGGACGTAACGAGGTTCAGGGTCCCGGGCGCAAGCCAGCGCGGGCCGAGAAGAGTGGTCCACGTGGAAGGGGTTATGCCCTACAGGCCCGACGCCGCTCTCTGCGTGCTCACGGACAGGGAGGAGGGCGGTCTGAACTGAAATTCTTTGAACAGACACGCAGGGGAGGCCGTGCACGTGACGACCGCCTCCCCCGCTTGATCCTCTACCAGCCGAAGGAAAACCCGAAACTCCAGCCTGGCCGGTAAGCCGGGGCATAGGCATACGGAACGGCATAGGGGGCACAGTATCCCCGGTAGACCGGAGGAGCGTAGACTCTAGGGTATGCAGGATAATAACCCCAGGCATACCGAGGGGCAACAGCGTACCCGCGCACATGGCGGTCCACATAGACGCTCTTGCCGTGGGCATAGGCCCCATAAGAAGAGCCGCCGCGACGATACTTGCCGTCGGCCAAGGCGGTGCTTGCCGCCAGAACAAGGGACAATCCTATCATCACAACCATCATGGTTTTCAGCGCTTTCATCTTACATCCTCCTTCCCGAGCAAGACCTGCATTGGCCTTTTCTGTCCACTTAGACGCTCATAGGCGAGAGGGGTTTACCCTCACCACCGTGTTGTTCGTTTTTGACCTGTTCGTTCCGGATGTGGTGCCTTTTGTTGATGAGGTTCTCCTGGGGTTGATTTCTCTGGCCCTGGCCGCCCTCAGGAAACGTAACCGTTCAGCTCTTTGAATAGGAGACCAAGAGCACATGAAGCCGGCTATCCGAAAGAAGCTGGCCATCGCCCTGGGGGTTGTGGCCCTGTCCGTGTTGATCGCCGGTTTCCTTATCCCAAAGCTGCTCGACCCTGACCGCTGGCACAACCGTATTGTGTCGGAGCTGGAAAAGGCACTGGGAGGGAAGGTCCGTATCGACGACATTTCCTGGGGCTTCCTGAAAGGGCTTTGGCTGGAAGTCGATGGAGTGGAGATCACCGGCGCCTCGGCCTTTCCTCTGGACATCAAACTCTCCCGCCTTTATGCCGACGTGTCGGTTCTCCCATTGCTCAAAAGGAAGATTGTCCTGAACCGTCTGGTCCTGGAAAGCCCCGAGGTTCAATTGCGGCTTCAGCCCGGTCCCCAAGAAGCAATCCGCGAAGCAAAAACTCCATTTCCCGGAGCAAAGCCGGCAGGAATCCCTCTGCCCATTGAAATCGAAGAGCTACTGGTTGCGAACGGCAGAGTCCGGATGGAAGACAGCCTGCCACTCCCCGGCAAGCCGGTGGCGCGTGATTTTGATGACATAGTGGTAAAGGCCTCCAACCTGGCTCCGGGCCGGGAAATGTCCTTTGACATTTCGATGAAAGACAGAGACGTGCAGGGCCTTGGGTCCTTCAAAGCTCAAGGTTCCTTTGCCGGGCTCACGGATTCCCTCACCCTTCAAAATCCCAAGCTCACCGTCCACGCAACCTTCTCTGCCGTTCAGACGGATGCTCTTAAGCCTTTTCTCGGCAAGGCTCCCTGGGTTCAGCAACTGAGCGGAACCCTGTCCATGACAGTGAACTACGAAGGGGACCTGGGAAGCCGTCACCGCGCAGAGGGGAGCATGGACCTCAGCCGGATCGCCTTCTCTTATCCCTCGCTGTGGGAGGCGGCCCTTCCAGGAGCTGAAACAAAGATCACCTATCGGGCGGACCTTCAGTCCGATGATCTCACAGTGGAGAACCTTGAGGTAAGGGTCGGCAAGTTTTCTTTACGGGCCCAGGGGGATGTGACGGGTTTGAAAAAGAGGCCGTTGATCAAGAACGCGTCCTTTTCCGCTGCGGTGCCTCTGCAGGACTCGGTTCCCCTGTTTCCATGGAAGGTTCTTGGCGACAGCGCCCCCTTTGTCCGGTCGATTTTCGAAGGAGGAGGAAGAGTCGATATCGACCAGGCCGTGCTTCCACCGATTGACCTTGCCGAACCCCCGGCCAATGCGGTGGCTTTGCTGAATGCGATCGAGTCGACCTCGCGGATATCGGGCGTGTCCGTTGAGCTGTCACCCGGCATACCGAGAATAAAAAACATCGATATCCATGTGCGGCTGGCGCAGGGCACTGCCCAGGTGCAGGTGCTGAGGGATCAATTCACTACGGTGGATTTGCCGGGCATTTCAGGAAAGGTCGCAAAGCTGTTTGAAGCGCCGCTGATCGAGGTCACGGTAAAAGGGCCTGTGCAGGTGAGCAACCAACCTCCTGAAGACCTCGCGGCTTTTTTCCGGCGCTGCGGGCTGGAAGAGGTCAACGGTTCTGTGGATCTTGATGCAGCGGTGGTGGTTGATACGTCTCAACCGGCGAATGTCCAGATCCGCGGCAATATCGGGATTCAGGGGGTTCAGGCAAAAACCACTCTCAGCCCTGTGCGGCTCGAAGGACTCCGTGCTGATCTGGCGATAGCGCCTGACGCCGCAAACATTACCCATCTGTCCACAACCGTATCCGTGCCGGCCGGGCCATCTGCTCCTGGAGGACGATTCGATCTCAAATTGGAGGCCCGTGTCGATGAATGGTCGCGCCGGCCGGCGGTAACCCTTCAACGCATGAAGACGTCAGCCGTCGCCCTGCCGGTTGTTGCGTCGCTGATCCCCTGGGAGAAACTCGGCAAATCCGCTGAACCGGTCAAACAAACCCTTCTCAATGGGGGTACCGTGGAGATCGAGGAGGCGGCCCTTCCCAGAGTGGAGCTCTTCAATCTGCCCAAGAGCCCGGCCGAACTCCTTCCAAAGGCCAAGGTGGCCGCCGGTTTTGCGGGCCTTGCAATAGAGCCCGATCCCAGCTTGCCTGGATTGGAGGATATCAGAGGCCGCATAACACTTGAAAACGGTGTGCTGACGGCGGCGGGCGTGCAGGGGAGGATGGGACCTCTTTCGCTGCCGGATCTGAACATCCGTGTCAGCCGCCTGGAGAGCCGTCCCAAGGTGACTGTGGCCGCAAAGGGGCCGGTAAAGCTTGCAGCAACGAGTGACGAAAGGATTGAAGACCTCTTGAAGCGATACGCCCTGAAATCCCTTGTCGTGTCGGCTAACATGGACATGCGCGGTGATTTCGATGAGAACCTTCACGGCGGCTGGGTCGTTGACGGGTCTCTGGCCCTCAAGGGTGTCCGGGCGGAAACCTTTCCTGAAGGCGTGGTCATGGACAATCTTCAGGGCCGCGTGAGCGTGAACCACAAGAAGGCGACCAACATCACAGCAGAGAATGTCAAGGGACGAATCAATCAAGCGCCGTTTCAGCTCTCGGGCAAAATCACGGGGGTGGGAACCCCGAACCTCGTCATCGATGCAACGGCCAATGCCAAACATCTGAACCTGGCTCATCTGCGTGAACTGTCTCCGGGCCTGAAAAAGCTGAACCTGGCCGGGACCGTCGACATGGATTTGGACATCTACCTCCCCTATGCGGCTCCGAAGAAAAGCCGGCTCAACGGAATGCTGGCAACCCGAAATCTCGGTTTTCAGTTAGCCCAAATGACCGTTGAGAGGGGAGATAGCCAATTCAATCTGGCGGCCAACACGGCCGTCATCAAGAAGGCACAGGCGCAGGTCAACGGCACGTCGCTGGCGGTCACAGGGCAAATCGCCAACCCTTTGGAACCGGACATCAGGCTCCTTGTAGCTTCGCCCGATCTGGACTTGGACCGTCTTCTTGCGCCGGCAAACGAGGCGAAATCCGGAGTGAAGCCTTCCCAGGAGAAAGACGCGCACGCACCGGAGAAACACGCAAAGACCGAGTGGCCTCCCGTGGTTCTCAAAACGGCGGCGCAGGTCCAGGTTGGTGCGGATGCAGGCCGGTACAAGGGGACAGAATTCCAGAACCTCAAACTGGATGCCACCTATGATCGGGGAGTGATCAAAAAAGGCGATCTGAGTTTCGGCATGGAAGGAGGTCAAGTCTCCATGACGGGATCCGGCGACCTCCGGGATCCAGAGCACGTCACCTTCAATGTAAGCCCTAACATAACATCCATGAGGCTCGAAACCCTGGCGGCCTTACTCGGCGTTCCCGAAGTTTCAGTGAGCGGCCCAATATCCTTGACCGGCAGGCTGCAGGGCCGGACAGGAAGCTCCGAGGATCTTCTTGCCGGCCTGAGTGGCGACATGCAGGCTCAGATAGGCCCCGGCAGGGTCGCGCGCATCGGCAG
>JALOPA010000486.1 GCA_025454125.1 Thermodesulfobacteriota bacterium | reverse complement strand
GTTCTTGATTCGGCCTTTCATGGGGTTGCGGAATTCGTTGCCGGCATGGAGGGGGACGTAGCTGCAGTCGATGTCCACATTTTTCCGGTAATAGCGGCGCCGGGATTCCTTGGAGAGATTCTTCTCGTCTTTCTTTTCTCTTTGTCCTGGGGTTTTGGCGGCCAGCTTGTCGTGAAGTTTTTGCATTCGAAGAAGGCGTCTCAAAACCTGGTTGATCATGGCTTTCAGGACAGGCGCGATTTCCTCATACTTCTTGGCAAGTTCGTCCGGTTGCCACACCTCGATTTCAGAGTCCTGCAGGGCCCGCACCGAGGCGGAGCGGACCTCAACGCCTTTGTTCAGAAAAACCATTTCCCCGAAGATGTCCCCCGGGCCCAGGGTACCGAGCACAATGTTCGCTCGTTCCGATTCCCTGAACACCTCCACATACCCGTTCAGGATAATGTAGATGGAGATGCCGTAGTCGCCCTGCTTGATGATTTGTTCCCCTTTTTTGTACTTGAGGACCGTGACATCGGTGAATTGGGTAGGAGCTTTGGCCATAGGGTCTCTGTCAGGGCAAGCGCGTCGGATTGAAGAACCAATCCGCCCCTTTATATCACACCGCGGGGCTTATGTCCAGCGTCCTCAGAGCCGCCCTCCGGACTCGGCGAGATCGCGAAGGGCGTCATGGTCCAGAATCCTGATCCGGCGGCCGTCGGTTTCAATGAGGCCTTGGGAACTCAATTTGCCGAGAATGCGGGACAGGGTCTCTGGAATGGTGCCCAGAAGGCTCGCGAGTTGAGCTTTGGTGACGGAGAGATCGAGAACCTTCGCTCCTTTGTTCTGGTCGCTCAAGTAGAGGAGGTAGGCGGCCAGCCGGCCCGGGACTTCCTTCAACGACAGGTCGTCGATCAAGGCGGCGAAGCGCCGAAGGCGTTTGGAAAGAACCGCCAGCATGTTGAGAGCCAGAGACGGGTTTTTCTTGATGAGATCCACAAAAGATTTTCTCGGGAAAAAGAAAACCCGGCTTTCCTCCATGGCGGCGGCATGGGCCGGAAAAAGATGGCCTGTGAAAACGGGCACTTCACCGAAGGGCTCCCCAGGGCCGAAGAGGTGCAAGATCTGTTCTTTTCCGTCAGCGGACAATTTGAATATCTTGATGCGGCCGATGATCACCACGTAGAACCCGTTTGCCTCTTCGCCTTCAGAGAAGATGATTTCTCCTTTCTTGAACCCCTGTTCCGTGACGATCATGGCGAGGTCTTCAATCTGCTCGGAAGGCAGGCCTTCAAAGAGAGGAACGCCAGCGATGTGATTGAGCATGGACAAGGGCGGATTCCTTTGTGAGAAGGAATCATAGGCGGGAATAGGCCGAATGTCAATGGCGGGGCACTTCGTGCCGTCCGTTGTCCGCCGCCTGTGGTCCGCTGCCACGTGTGGGTGAGATCCTCCTGGTTTGACGGATAACGGTGAACGGATAACTCTTTGTACGGATATTTAGGCTTTATACCGGACGCTTGATATTGTATAAGCGACGGGGAAAGGCTGAAACGATGACCATCGATATCCTCTGCCCCAAGTGCGGCTACTCGAAGCAACTGGCCGAAGACAAGGTCCCTCCGGGCGTGCGGTGGGCAACCTGTCCCCGCTGCAAAGAACGCTTCGATTTCACCTCGGGACGCGGCGGAACCAAGCCCCAAGGCCGAATTTCTCCGCCATGGGAGAGAAGGGCGGAGACAGGGCTGAAAGAGGGGATACTTCAGACGGTCAAAGGAGCGGCCTTTTCTCCGAGGGCTTTTTTTCGACACACGGCGGTGGAGGGCGGCCTCCGGGAACCCCTTGCCTTTGGAATCCTGTTCGGTTCCCTCGGGTTGATGCTGGAGCTGTTCTGGCAGTTCCTCACAGGAGAGGGAAGCCTCTCCAAGATCCAAATGGACTTTGTGGCCGACTATGGCGCCAGTCCGGTCTTCCTGGCCAGCGCGATCCTTTGCCCTTTTGCGGCCACGGCCATGATCTGCGTGACCAGCCTCATCGCTCACCTCTTGCTGAGTGTGGTGGGCGGCGGGAAAAATGGGTTTGAGGCGACGTTCAGAGTCGTCTGCTACTCCCAGGCCACCCAGTTCTGGGCGCTCCTCCCTTATGTCGGCGCATGGGTGGCGAGCCTTTGGTTGGTGGTGGTCCAGCTCATTGGGGTCCGGGAAATCCATGGAGTTTCTTACATCAGGGTGCTGATCGCCTTTCTTATCCCCGTGGTGGTCGTCCTGGCGGCGCTCATGGCTGCGGGGGTATCGTTGTTTTTGATGGATTAGCAGGAGACGGAAACGGTTGTGTCTAGACGAATCGATTACGAGACAGTGCTCAATCCGGCGCAACTCCAGGCCGTGACGTGCCTCGAAGGGCCGCTGCTGGTCATTGCCGGGGCGGGAAGCGGGAAAACAAGGACCCTGGTCTACCGGGTGGCCCGGCTGGTGGAGAGCGGGGTGTCGCCTGAAAGCATTCTTCTCCTCACCTTTACCCGCAAGGCTTCAGGTGAAATGCTGGAGCGGGCGGCAGGCCTGGCGGACGAACGATGCCGTTTCGTGTCCGGCGGGACGTTCCACTCCCTGGCCCATCGGGTCCTTCGAAGCTACGCCGGCCTTCTGGGCTTTGAAAACACCTTCACCGTGCTGGATCGGTCCGACATGGAGGAAGCGATCCAGTCGCTGCTCCAGGAGATGCCGATCGACAAAGGGGCAGGGCGGTTTCCCAAGCGCGCCACCTTGGCCAACATCTTGAGCAAGGCGGCCAACCTCGAGTGCGGCGTCGAAGTGCTCATGGAGGACGAGTATTCCCAGTTCCTGGATCACGTGGTTCAGATCCGGAAACTCAAAGCGGCCTACAAAGAGTACAAAAAAGAAAATCAGCTCATGGATTACGATGACCTGATCCTCCTGTTCCGTCAGCTCCTGGCGGAACGCGAAGAGATCCGAACGTTGTTGGGCGGACAGTACCGTTACCTCATGGTGGACGAGTACCAGGACACCAATGCGATTCAGGCCGACATCGTCAAGTGGCTTGCCTTCAGTCACCGCAACGTCATGGTGGTCGGCGACGACGCCCAGTCCATCTACTCCTTCCGGGGCGCGAACTACAAAAACATGTTCGAGTTCCCCAAACTCTTTGCCGACACCAAGATCATCCGGCTGGAACAGAACTACCGCTCCACTCAGCCGATCCTCAACCTGACCAACGCCTTGATGGAGCAGGCCCGGGACAAGTACACCAAGTGCCTTTTCACGGAACGACAGGGCGGGGCGCGGCCGACCGTGGTGGATTCGAGAACGGAACCGGAGCAGGCCATGTTCGTTTGCCGGGTCATCAAGGAACAGCTTCATCAGGGGCGGACCCTGAAGGACATGGCCGTTCTTTTCAGAGCCGCGTACCACTCTTTTGAGCTGGAGGTCGAACTGGCCCGGCAGGGGATCCCCTTTGTCAAGTATGGCGGATTCAAGTTCATGGAGTCTGCGCACATCAAGGATCTGCTCGCCCACCTTCGGGTCATCACGAACCGGGACGACAGCGTCAGTTGGGGCAGGATCCTTCGGC
>JALOPA010000485.1 GCA_025454125.1 Thermodesulfobacteriota bacterium | reverse complement strand
TAGTCATTCTTTTCGAACACGGTGATGTCATGGGAGTCGGACAGAAGGTAGGCGGTCACCATCCCTGAGATGCCTGTTCCGATGATTGCGATCTTCATAGGTGGTTCACCCTAATTCAGCACACTAACAGGCTGCTCAGAAACCCATTTCTGAGATCTTTGATGTCTTTCCCGCGGAGGCGGGAATCCATTCTTTCCTGGTTCTCCTGGACTCCCGCCGGAGTTTACCCCCGCGTAGGCGGAGGCGGGAGTGACGAAGGAATAGCGTTTTTCAAGAACCTGCTAACGGTTGCCGTCTCTCACTTCCTTGGGAACAGGCCGGAGATCCTTCACGATGCCCAACCAGGAGAGGAACACGAGCACGTAGTAGGTGATGTCGATCTCCCACCAGAAAAAGCCCTGCCTGGCGCAAACCGCGTAGTAGTGATGGTTGTTGTGCCACCCTTCGCCCAGCGTGATCAGGGCCAGGAGCGGGTTGTTGCGGCTCGTGTCGGTCGTCTCGTATCTTCGGGTGCCGAACATGTGATCCAAAGAATTGATGGTGCAGGTCCCGTGGAACAGAACCACCGTGGAGACAAAGAAACCCCAGATGAGCATCTGAGGCCCGTTGGTCCCGAGGTTCGGAGCCTGGGAGGCCAGCACTTCCCCAAGCGCATAGAGCGATACCGCCAGCAGCAGGGGAACCACCGTGTCGAACCGGTTGATCCACACCAGTTCAGGGAACTTCTGCCAGTCCTGAACATACCTTTTTCTGGTCGGGAAATTCGCCTGCGTGGTCAGCCAGATCATGTGGGACCACCAGAAGCCGTGCCGGACCGGGGAATGCACATCCTCTTCCTGGTCTGCATGCCGGTGGTGATGCCGGTGATGGGCAGCCCACCAGAGAGGGCCCCGTTGGGCCGATGAATTTCCGAGAACGGCGAAGAGAAACTGCCAGAACCGGCCGGCCTTGTAAGCCCTGTGGGAGAAGTAGCGGTGGTAAAAGGCTGTGATGCCGAACATGCGGACCAGATAGAGCCCTCCGGCGACGGCTACCGCGGTCCAGCTCCAGCCGACCCAGAGAATGCCCAAACAGGCAACATGCAGGATGATGAAGGGAAGGATTCGAAGCCAGTCCACTCCCTTGCTCGATCCGTCCGCTGACTCGGATCCTGCCTCGGAGTCGAGCCACCTTACCACAGCCCTGAGCATCTGTGAGCCTCTGCCTGACATGGCCTTTCAATCCTTTTTTGACGAGGAGCCGATATAACGATCAGAGATCTCTTGCATTCGCCTCCGGTTCACGCCGAAGTCATAATACCCTGTTCTGGAGGCTGAGCGAAAGTGAATTAGACGCGCTGAATCGTCAAGGACAAACTCCACGTCATCGACAAAGCGGAAAAGGGCTGAACGGAATTCCACGTGAAGGTAAGAAGGGGTAGAGGAGACAATGGTGGCCCTTTTCATATTTCGAACGATGGCGACCAGGCGGTCCATGCTTTCCTGGCCCGACTTCAGATAGGGCAAAGGAGGCATTGCATGGCCGGCATCCCTGCTCTTGGTAGACACACAGTTTGGCGAATCAGGGCAGGGTGCAAGATCAGCGGGATTCTTGCTGCGGCTGTCCTGGGCATGGCCGGCGCACGCGACAGCGCTCATGACAATCAGAAACAAAAACATGATTTTTATTCTCCCTTTAAGCATGATGGCCCCATAAAAAATCCTTTAGGTTGTCACTCCCGCCTCCGCGGGGGTAAACCCCGGCGGGAGTCTAGAAGACTCTGAGAGGACTGGATTCCCGCCTCCGCGGGAATGACGGAAAAAACCGCTTTCTGACGCTTTGCGAAACCATCACAGGCACAGCCCGCCACGCGGCCGGCGGGTAAAGACCACAAAGCGACAAAGCAAAACAAGGGACATAGGCACACAGGCACAGCCCGCCACACGGCTGGCGGGTAAAAGGGACAAAGCAGAAGACTTCTTTTTTGTCTTTACCCTTTGCATCTTTGTCCCTTTGTCACTTTGTCCCTTTCTAACGCTTTGTGCCTCTCTTCATTGCACCTGCCCGATCAAATCCAGGTCCGGGGGAGGGCGGCGAAGGCCCCTGACCCATCGCGCAGGAAAAGCCTCCAGACCGTTCGCCGCACCCAGGAGAGCGCCGAGGACAGCCCCCCGATGTACATTATCTCCGCCCAGATTGGTGTTTGCAACCAGTCCGTGTTCCGGCCGGTTGTGGTATTTCAATGCAAGGTAAATCACGGACGGGACCGAGTCCTCCACGTAGCACGCTGTGCTGAGGCGCCGTCCTACAACCGCCTCGTCAGCATCAACAAGCCACTGCAGATAGGGGAAACCATACAAAGGATTCTTTTGATCCTGAATCTGCTGCACAAGAACCTCGCGGAGCAATCCGCCTGAAAGGACTTCCAGCAGAAGGCTGATCAGGAGTTCAGCGGCAGTCGCCATCTTTTGGCCCAGGTGAGTGAGAGAAAGGTGCTCCATTGCCGCTTCCCTTGCCCGTTTGGGCGAATGCCTGTAGAAGACAACAATGGGGACCAGCCCGACGAGACCTCCGATGTGCTTCTCCATGACCCCGCACTGATGGGGGCTCTTGCCTGCCGCGTAGTTCGTGAAAAAGTGGCGGTGGACTTCTTCCACGTAGGTGTCGCGGTGATTTCCCGGCGTTGTCATGAAGGCGATGTATCGATTCAGGTAGTCGTCCGCCGAGTAGCCTCTGTTGGCATTCAGGGATTCGATCAGCAGGTCGCAAAGCTGGAGGTTCAGCGTATTCTCGCCGGCTTGGAGGAACTGATGGTAATGGACGCCTCTCTTTCCCCAGTACTGCGCCTGATCGTGCAGTATCTCCCCTTTTTCATTGACGGGCCGGTAGGAGGAGCGCCAGAGGATGCTGTCCGGATGGGGATTCCTGGGCGCAAGGTAATCGGTCACGCGGCCATAGTCCCTCTGAAGTGCGAGCGTATCATAATACCAGTGAACCGGCATGGCCAGGGCGTCACCGATAAAAAGCCCGTAGAGAGCTCCGCGGCAACGGAATTCATCCGAAAGAGGCTGCGGACGCTCACTTGATGATTTCGATTTCCCCGGCGTACCTTCCAACCACGTCCCCCTCTACACACTCCGCAAGCTCCTCCTCTGTGGCGTCTTTAACGCTCTTCAGAGCGTCGATAGGACAAAGGAACTCGCTGCCCGCCTTGTCCTTGAAACGAATGTACTTCTTCCTCTGGGCCTCCTGATCAGCCATCTGAAAACCTCCGTCTGAAATGAAGTCCTATAACGCGCTAAAATTATGAACCGAATGAGAAGAAGTCAAGGGCAGGGAACTTGAACACAAGAATAGGAAGATATAGTTTAGCTCATAAAATTGCAGAGGAGGTTTCGCTATGTCCTACGTGATTGAAATCCCAGGCTTTGAGCTGCCCCATTCCAAGCATGAGCAGCATCTCTGCTTTCTGCAGAATGTGGGTTATGTAGAGAAAAACCTTGAAGAGTACAAGCGGCTGGTCAGAGATCCAAAGTTTGTGTGCAAGAATTGCGGTCGTGTAGCAGAACATTCGGTCAACCTGTGCGAGC
>JALOPA010000484.1 GCA_025454125.1 Thermodesulfobacteriota bacterium | reverse complement strand
GAACCGTCTAAAAGTCTTCGTGCTGCTCCTGTGCCTCAGATTCCAAAGAAGTTCGGTGTCCTTCAGGGGGGAGCCTATTGGAGCCCCTGCTGCCAACATTCTCAATGCTTTTGACTTCCGTGGGTGCGGGGAGAGCCCTCGAACCCTTGCGCCCGCTCGAAGCCGGCTCGGGAGAATGCCCGTTGTTCTGCCGTCCCTCGCCGTCCAATACGAGCCTCAGCCCGCCGGTGAGGGCGCGGATCTGGGCTGCCTGACGGCTGAGCTGTTCGGATTCTGCGGCCGTCTGTTCAGCCTGGGCGGCGTTTGTCTGGACTACCCTGTCCATTTCACGAAGGGCGAGGTTCACCTGTTCAATCCCCTTGGACTGTTCGCTGACGGCCTCCTTGATCTCGCCCACGAGCCCCATGACCTTGTTGCCCGCATCTCCCATCTTCACAAATTCATCACGGGTCGCGTGAATATTGTCCTGGCCCTCCCTAATGTGATGAAGGGTTTCACTGATCAGGGACTGGGCCTGGCAGGCCGCATCGCTGGCTCTCTTGGAAAGGTTGCGCACTTCATCGGCAACCACGGCAAATCCCGCACCGGCCTCGCCGGCTCGCGCGGCTTCGATGGCAGCGTTCAAGGCCAGCAGATTGGTCTGGAAAGCGATTTCGTCGATGCTGCGGTTGATGACGGCCATCTGCTCGCCGGAACTGGCGATGAGATTCATCTTTTCATGGGTCTTCTGCAAAGCCTGGTGGCTGGCCTTCATGCTCTGCTCGGATTCCGCTCCCAGCTCATGAAGCCTGACGACGCTCTCGGCATTGCTTCGTGCAATGGAGGCCATCTGCTCCATGGCCGAAGAGCTCTGCTCAAGGGAGGCCGCCTGGGCCGACGCCCCGTCGGCCAGGAGCTGACTTGCAGCCGCGATCTCTTCCGAGCACTGGGCCATGTCGTCGCCTCCCCTGGAAAGCCCCGAAATGGCGCCTGCAAGTGGGCGGGAGATCCTTCGGCTGTAAAACCATCCCACCAGCATCCCCAGAACAGCGAGGGCGACAGCACTGACCCCGACGATCCGGGATACCTCTCTCGACTTCTCATCGGCCCTGGCCTTGATGGAGCTGGCCAAACCCAGGAGCTCATGGACCGGGCAGGTGGCTGCAATGGAGTACGTATGCTTGCCAACCCTGAGGGGGGCGAAGGCCACGAACTTGTCCACGCCCTCAAAGCTGTACCGACTGACCCCTTGCTCGCCCTTCAGCATGGGGCCTTTGACGATGTCCGAGAGCGCTCCGTGCCTGGAATCTCCAATGTTGACGGGACTGGCAAGACCGTATTTAGGGTGGTTGACCAGCACGCCTTGCTCGTTGATCACATACGGATAGCCGCTCTTTCCGTAGACTTTCCCCTGAAGCATCTTCACCGTGATATCCCAGTCCAGGCTCAGCACCGCCACACCCCTGGGGGACCCATTGAGAAAAACCGGAGAAGTGACCCGCATTTCGGGTTTCCCGGTGTTGGCCGCGATGACCACCCCGGAATTGGACACTTCACCCGCCTTCAAGCCCTTAGAATCCTTGAACCAGGGTTCACCGCTCTTGTCTTTCAGGTCCTCGGAAAGCGTTCCCGACTTCAGATTGAAGAGCTCCTCTCCCTTCTCGTTGAGGAGGCGGATCTGGCTGTACAGGGGCGCCTGAGCGCCGTTGATTTCAGCATTTGAGGTCTTGTACACGGTGGAGATTTCGTCCATCAGGAGTTTCCTGGAAACCGATGCCACTCCTTTGGAGATTTCCTGCATCGGAACCGTCGTGCAGATCACCCAGTCCCACTCCGGGAAGAAGGTCGCAGCCATGAGATTCGGTGTGCCGCCGGCGTCATAGTCCAGGGTCAGCGTTTTTCCGGAGGACTTCTGGTCGAGGATGGACTGAAACTTTGACAACTCCAGGTCCGTCACCATGTTCTTGCCCACGAGGTCTGCCTGCGGGTGGAGCAGGATCGTACCCTCGCTGTCGGTGACAAAGGAACGACCGGTTTCCCCCAGTTTTGTTCCAAGGATGCTTTGGGTTAGGTCGTCGGTTTCGAGCTGCTTGACTCCGGTGTAGATCATTCCGACCAGAGTCGCGTTGGCGTCGAGGATGGGGCTGTAAGCGGTCACATACCAGCTGTCCACGATGAAGGCCCGGCCCGAGAAGCTCTCACCCTTCATGACGGTTTCGATGACCGGGTTTGGCCGCCCATCGGGAAGGGTCGCTGAGACGAAGGTGCCTACCGCCCGGTTGCCTTCCCGGTCTTTGACATTGGTGAGCACGCGCAGCATGTCCCCCTGAGCGTTCATCTTCTGGAAAATCGTGCATGTTCCACCCACGATATCCTTCACTTCGTCCACCAGAAACCCGGGGTTATCGGACGCATAATCGGCTTCGAGCTTGACGTCCCCGACCTGAAGCACGGGCCGGACAGCGACCTGAGTCTTCCGGTCGACCGGGTTGACCGCATTCCAACCCTCGTAGTTGGACGTCTGTTGCAGTGTTCCCTTTTGGGAGAGGAGGTGCTTGGCAACAGAGAGGTCCGAGATGACCTTTTTCTGGAGCAGCCCCTGCTGAGCCTGACAGGTCTGCTTGATTCCCTCGACGACTCGAACAGCCTCTTTCTCAGTCAATTCATTGAGCACTTCGTTTTCGCCCGTCAACGCGCTGACATAACCACTCAGATTTGAGGAGGCTGCGAGCTTCCTGGTGTCCTGCTCGACCTTTGCGACGATGGAGGACAGGGTGCCTCGTTCGCTTTCCAGTCCGACTTTGAGTATCTGGCGGGCCTGTTCATCCAGTGCGGCATAGGACTCTTCGGTCGTGGAGTTGCCAAAGGAGCGCAACTGGTAGAGGCCGGCAATTCCCACGACGAGGACGGGAACAACCACCAGTAGTGCGCAGGTCAAAGTCAGCTTCATCTTGAGCGTCAATTTCCTGATCATGAATTACCTTTCGGTATGCTTTGATTTGTGCGGAGAGGGTCCTCAACACCCCATCTTGACCTGAACAGCGCTCATGGCAACCGAAGGTGCGGACATGCTCATCCGTTGGCCAACGGGTCATGTCGTCCCTGACCCCAACAGCGTCCCGCCCATTCCACCGAACGAAGGCAGGCTGGTCAAACCATTCACGCCAATCAAAACAAATGCCAATCCCCTGTCGCTTCCTTGCCTGTTGTGGATGGGGTCTGCAAGAAAAACACTCAATACAGGGTTGACACTTCCAAATGGTCGATACTAGTGTAGCTCGCTCGCCGGGCTTGAGAATGCAGAGGGCGCCATGCTCGCGGAAACGGCAGCAGGAAGCCGCGCTCGGGAGAACCCGTTCAGGCGCCGTCAAGCTAAACATTGAACCTCGAGAGGAAGGAATTGCGGAATGGCCAAGGAAGCTCAGCTCGTTCACTCATTTCCCAAGAACCCGCTGGAAGAAGTGCGCATTTCACTTTCCGTTTACAGGGGAAAGCAATACATCGACCTCAGGATTTACTACAAAGGGGATGATGGCGAGTTTCACCCTTCGAAGAAGGGGCTGACGGTTTCACCGGACCTTCTGCCGGACC
>JALOPA010000483.1 GCA_025454125.1 Thermodesulfobacteriota bacterium | reverse complement strand
GGCTCTGATGCCCCTCGGAATCAGCCTTGGGATCCCCTCGCCTTATCTCATGGCCATGTGGCCTGCGGTGAACGGGTACTTCTTCCTGCCCACCTATGGCACCCTGATTGCGGCCATGAACTTCGACCGCACGGGAACGACCCGCATCGGAAGGTACGTGCTGAACCACTCGTTCATGCTGCCGGGACTGGTCTCTACGGCAACGGCTATCTTCATGGGGTTAGTGATTGCCAAACTAATCTCTTAACTTCTTACACGAAGGGTTCCTTGAGGTTTTTGCCTAATACTTCAGGGACAGAGGGACAAAGGCACACAGGCACATAGGCATAAAGAAAAAAAGGGCCAAAGGCACAGAGTGACAATGATATCGTAGAACGGCTTTCTGCTTTGTGCCTTTGTCCCTCTGTCCCTTTGTGCCTAGCGAGCAGTTTACTTCTTACACAAGGAGAAAACTCATGAAAGCGATGAAAAAGAAGGCACCCAAGAAGCCCCTTGAGGGGATGATCGAGGCCGGCGCAGCCCACATCGGCGTCCGCCCCGAAGATCTTCGCGGCATCGTGGAGAAAGGAGAGATGAAGACTTACAGTGCAGGGGCCTGGCTCTTTCATGAGTCGAGCCCTCGCCTGTGGCTCGGGTTTGTGGTGGAAGGGGAGGTGGATATCGTCATGGGCCTGCATGGGAAGCAGGTGCAGCTGGCCTCTCTCGGCCGCGGCGCCATGGTCGGCGAGGGCGTGCTGCTTGACGACTCCGCCCATTCAACGGGTGCCTATGCGTCGAAGGGCGCCACCGTGTACCAGATTCCCAAGCGCGAGTTGGAAGCAGCGCGTAAGCGAAAACCGGAGGTCTTTTACCGTCTGGTGGCCCAGGTGGCGCGCCGCATCAGGGAGCGCCTGCGCTACACCTCAGAAAAGCTGTTGGGAGAGGCCGCTCCGGAAACATCCCTTCAGAACGTCCGTTGGGAGCACGACCTCCTGGGTGAGCGAGAGGTTCCCAACCAGGCCTATTACGGGGTCCAGACGATCCGGGCCCTTGAAAACTTCCCCATCTCCGGAACCCCGCTCAAAAACTTCAGGCATTTTGTCAATGCCCTGGCTTACGTGAAAAAAGCCGCCGCCATGGCAAACAGCGAACTGGGCGTGCTGGCCAAAGAGAAGATGAAGGTCATCGGCGCCGCGTGTGACGAAATCCTCAAGGGAGACCTCCACGAGCACTTTGTGGTGGACATGATCCAGGGGGGAGCCGGGACCTCGACCAACATGAACGCCAATGAAGTCATCGCCAATCGTGCGCTGGAGATCATGGGGCACCGGAAAGGCGAGTACAAACACCTCCACCCCAACGATGACGTGAACTGCTCCCAGTCGACCAACGACGCTTACCCCACGGCGATCAAACTGGCCGTGGTTTTCTCCGCCAAAGATACGGTGGGGGCCATGGGAGAACTCCGAGCCGCCCTGGAGGCAAAGGCAACCGAATTTGCCGATGTGCTCAAAATGGGGCGAACGGAGAACCAGGACGCCGTGCCCATGACCCTGGGGCAGGAGTTCGGCGCCTACGCGGTCATGATCGGCGATGCCATGAGGGCGATCAACGATGCGGTTGAGGAGTTCTATGAGATCAACATGGGGGCGACGGCCATCGGAACAGGGCTCAACAGCCCTCCGGGGTACGCTGAGCGGGTGACACGCCAGCTCGCGAAGCTGACCGGTTTGCCGCTCCGCAAGGCGGAAAATCTGGTGGAAGCGACCCAGGAAGGGGGTTCCTTTGCGCAGATGTCCGGGAACCTGAAGCGCGCCGCCGTGCAGATATCCAAAATCTGCAACGATCTTCGGTGGCTCTCCTCCGGACCGCGGTGCGGTCTCTACGAGATCACCTTGCCGCCGATGCAGCCCGGGTCCTCCATCATGCCGGGGAAGGTGAACCCGGTGATTCCCGAAATGGTGAGCCAGGTCTGCTACCAGATCGTGGGCTACGACATGACCATTTCCATGGCGGCCGAAGCCAGCGAGCTTGAACTGAACATGGCCGAACCGATCATCGCCTATGACCTGCTCCACGGCCTGATGATCCTCAAGAATGCCTGCATCGCCCTCACCAGCCGCTGCATCGTGGGGATTCAGGCCAACCGGGACCGGTGCCGGAAGTATGTGGAGAACAGCATCGGCTTGGTGACGGCCCTCAATCCGGTGCTCGGGTATGAGAAATCCGTGGCCATTGCCAAGGAGGCTCTTGAAACCGGACGAAGCGTGTACGATCTCGTTCTGGAAAAGAAGTGGCTTTCCAAGAAGGCGCTCGACGACGTTCTCAAACCGGAAAACATGACCAACCCGCGCCAGATCCCGCGATAGGGTGAGGGCGAAAACATCAATGAAAGGGTCAAGCTCGGACTAGGGGGTGTGGTCTTTAAAGAGGAAAGAACCGCAAAGCCCGAATGTCATTCCCGCGCAGGCGGGAATCCAGTAAATGCAGGTTTCTCTGGACTCCCGCCTCCGCGGGAGCGACGGATGGGAACCCCTCATCTCACCGTTTGACAAGCGGACGATTTGCTGGACAGCCTCTGAAGCCCCTTTTGGAGAAAGGATTCTATGATCGAAACGCTCAGGTTGGAAGGGATGAAGGATCTTGCGGCTGTCGCGCTCGGCGAGCAGGAAGCGGATCGGGTCGTCAAAGGGGTTGACCTCGTCAATGTTTACACCCGCGAGGTCCTCAGAGGATATTCCGTTGCCACCAAGGGGAAATGGATCGCCTACGTGGGGCCTGATGCAAGCCATGCCATTGGATCAGGAACAAAGGTGATCGAAGGCGATGGCCGGGTGCTCATCCCCGGCTTTGTGGACGGTCACACCCACATGATTTACTATGCCTCTCCCCAGGAGTTCCTCCGCTACGCCATGCGAGGCGGCACCACCACGATCGTCACAGAGGTCATGGAGCTCACTTTTCCCCTGGGCTACAGAGGGCTCATCGAGTGCTTGGACGCCTTGAAAAACCAGCCCATCAAGATCTTCTCCACGGTTCCGCCTTCCGTCACCTTGAGCAGGCATGCGGCGGCAAAGGCCCCGACCCTCGCCCAACTCCTGGAGCTTTTGAAAAGAGACGATGTTCTGGGCGTGGGCGAAGGGTTCTGGCAGGAGGTCCTGCGAGGCGAAACCCACTTTCCAGCCCTGTCGGCAGAGGCTGGCGATCTGGGCAAGACTGCGGAAGGGCATGCAGCGGGCTGCCGCGGGCACCGGCTGGCCGCGTATCTGGATTACGGAGTTTCCTCCTGCCACGAATCGGTCCATGCCGACGAAGTGATTGAAAAGCTGAGGTTCGGCCTCTGCACCATGATCCGGGAAGGCAGCATTCGAAAGGAGCTCGATGCGATCGCGAAGATCAAGGACATGGGGGTGGATCTCAGGCGGGCTGCGCTCGTCACGGACGGCGCCGACCCCAGGGATCTGGTGAAGAACGGGTACATGGAGCATGCGGTCCAGAGAGCCGTCGATGCAGGCTTGGATCCTGTCCAGGTCATCCAGATGGCGACCCTCAACGTGGCCGAGCACTTCAGACTGGACGGGGTGTTGGGAGG